>DASTAF010000031.1:0-4764 GCA_035713005.1 Acetobacteraceae bacterium | reverse complement strand
AGCGCCTCCGCCTCGCCGCGCGCCTTTTCCGCGGCGCGAAGCTCGTTGATCCGCTCCTCGATCGGCGCCAGCTCGGAAAGCTCGCGCGAGGCGGCGACGAAGGCTTCCCCGGACACGCCGCTGCTGAGCAGGTCGCGCAGCTCCTCGGCACGGCTGACGATGCGGTCGAGTTTTTCCGCCAGATTCATGAGAGCAGGGCCGCGAGTTCGGCAAGCTTCACCTCGCGCTGGCTGCCATCGGCGAGAGTCTTCACCGCGACCGCCCCGCGCGCGAGCTCATCCTCCGCGACGATGACCACGGCGCGGGCGCCCACCTTGTTGGCGCGCTCCAGCCGGCGCTTGAAATTGCCGCGATAGCCGATCTCCGCCTCGATTCTCGCCTCGCGCAGGCTCTGCAGGATGCCAATGGCTCGCGCCTCCATGGCATCGCCCATGGGAATCACCGCCACCGCGCCGCCCGGAGCAGGTGGAGGGCCGATCAGCATGGCAAGGCGCTCGATGCCCGCCGCCCAGCCGATGCCCGGCACCGGCGGCCCTCCCATCTGCTCGACCAGCCCGTCATACCGCCCGCCCGCCAGCACCGTTCCCTGCGCGCCGAGGGCGGAGGTGACGAATTCGAAGGCGGTATGGTTGTAGTAATCCAGCCCGCGCACGATGCGCGGATTCTCGGTGAACGGAACATCGAATTCCGCCAGCGCCGATTTCAGCCGCTCCCAGAAGGTTCGCGCCTCCGCCGTCAGATGGTCCTGGATCACCGGGGCATCGGCCACCAGCCGGATATCCCCCGCATCCTTGGAATCCAGGATGCGCAGCGGGTTGCGCGCCAGCCGCGCCCTGCTGTCCGCCGAAAGCTCCGCCTCGTATTTCGAGAAATGCTCGACAAGAGCATTACGATAGGCGTCCCGGCTGGCCCGGTCCCCCAGCGTGTTGATGTTGAGCGTCACCTCACCGGAAATGCCGAGCTCGCGCAGCACATGCCAGCCGCAGGCGATGGCCTCGGCATCCGCCAGCGGCTCGGCCGCGCCCAGAATTTCCAGCCCGATCTGATGAAACTGCCGGTAGCGGCCCTTCTGCGGCCGTTCGTAGCGGAACATCGGCCCGGCATAGAACACTTTCTGCGGCAGGGTCTGGGTGAGGCCGTTGGAGATCAGCGCCCGGCAGATTCCCGCCGTGCCCTCGGGCCGCAGGGTGATGCTCTCGCCGCCCCGGTCCTCGAATGTGTACATCTCCTTGGTCACCACGTCCGAGGTATCGCCCAGGGTGCGGGCGAAGACCGAGGTCATCTCGAAGACCGGCGTCGCCCAGTCGCGGCAGCCATAGAGCCGCGCCACCCGCCGCGCGGTCTCGACGACATGGAAATGCCGCGCCGCCTCCTCGCCGATCAGGTCCTGGGTGCCGCGAACTGGTTGCAGAGGATTCATGGGCGTTCCGGTCAAAAACAAGCAAAACGCGCCGGACCTCCGCCCGGCGCGCCAGAATGCGATATACTACTCCGCCGCCTGCGCTTCCAGCCTCCGCTCCGCCTCGATCTGCGCCGCCTTGCGCTCGACCAGTTCGACCACATGGTCGATCATCCGCTCGGCCTCGATGGTGTGATCGGTCTTGCCTGCGGCATAGACCATGTGCCGCCCGGCGCCGCCACCGGTAACGCCGATATCTGTCATCAGCGCCTCACCCGGCCCGTTCACCACGCAGCCGATGATGGAAAGGGTAAGCGGGGTGACGATATGGGAAAGCCGGTCCTCCAGCGCCGCCACGGTGCGGATCACGTCAAAGCCCTGGCGCGCGCAGGAGGGGCAGGAGATGACGCGAACGCCGCGATGGCGGATGCCCAGCGCCTTGAGGATTTCCCAGCCCACCTTCACCTCTTCCTCCGGCTCCGCCGAGAGCGAGACGCGCATCGTATCGCCGATGCCGGCCCAGAGCAGCGAGCCGAGGCCGATGGAGGATTTCACCGTGCCGGTGCGCCTGCCGCCCGCCTCGGTGATGCCGATATGCAGCGGATGGTCGCATGCCTCGGCAAGCTGCTGATAGGCGGCAACGGCGAGGAACACGTCCGACGCCTTCACGCTGATCTTGAATTCATGGAAATCGTGGTCCTGCAAAATCTTCGCGTGTTCCAGCGCCGATTCCACCAGCGCATCCGGGTTGGGCTCGCCGTATTTCTCCAGAAGGTGCTTCTCCAGCGATCCGGCATTGACGCCGATGCGCATCGAACAGCCATGGTCGCGCGCCGCCTTCACCACCTCGCGCACCCGCTCCGCGCTGCCGATATTGCCGGGGTTGATGCGCAGGCAGGCGGCACCCGCCTCCGCCGCCTCGATGGCGCGCCGGTAGTGGAAATGAATGTCGGCGACGATGGGCACCTCAACCTGCCGCACGATCTCGCGCAGCGCCGCCGTGCTTGCCTCGTCGGGGCAGGAGACGCGCACGATATCCACCCCCGCCGCCTCGGCGCGGCGGATCTGCGCCACCGTCGCCGCCACGTCCTCAGTGGGCGTGTTGGTCATGGTCTGCACGGAGATGGGGGCATCGCCGCCGACCTTCACCTTGCCCACGCTGATCTGGCGGGACTTGCGGCGGTCGATCTGCTGATATTCGCGGTAATTCATGATGTTTATCCCGATGAAGGTTCGGCCGTTAATCGCCGCTGGTGGGTATCGCGAACGGGTTGGTCGGCTCCGACGCCCGCGGTTTCGCATGATGCCGGCGGACATGCCGGTAGGGTCTCGGCGGCGGCAGGGAGGAAGGCGCCAGGAAAGAATGGCGCAGATGGGAACGCGGCACGGGTGAGGGCGGTGGCGGCGGCGGCACGATGCTGCCCCCCGGGGTAATCAGCGCGTTGTGGATCACCGCGCCGGAAGGCCCCAGCGCCGGGCCGGGCGCGCCATTCCTGACCAGTTGCGTGCCGCCCGCGTTGCCGGTGGTCAGGGTCAGGCCCGGCTCGTCCGGCAGCGGCCAGGACTGCCCCGGCTCCATGACCCGGCTGAACAGAATCTTGCCCTTGATGTCGCGGATTTCGACCCAGGTGCGGGCGGTGGCGGCGACGGCGAGGGCAGGGCTGGCCGCCGCTGCGGGGGCGGGGCTGGAGTTCGCGCCTGGTGGGGCAACCGCCGGGGATGATGGTGCCGGATTGGATTCAGCCGGGGTGGCTTCAGGCGGAACCGGCAGCGGCGCCACGGCGATGGCGGTTCCCATGGCGGGGGCGGCCGAGGCTCCCGCCGGCGCGTTGCCAGACGGAGAGGTGCTGGCAGGAACGGCTGCCGCGCCGGTTGCATCCGCCGGCGGGGTGACTTCCGGCGGAGGCAGCGGGATGGAAGCGGCGGCTTCGGAGGGCGGGTTCACCGCCATCGCGGTACGCGTCGGGGCCTCCGGCGCCCTGGGCGCGGCATGCAATTGCTCCGGCGCCGGCTTCGTCGCCACGCCCGCCGCAGGCGCCGTCCTGGGCGGAGCAGGCGGCTTCGGCACCGCCAGCGGGGCCAGCTTCGCCGGCACCGGCGGGATCGTTTCAGCCATGCGTAGCTTGTGCTCCGAATGCCGGTACCAGACCACGTAAAGCCCGATCGCGATCACCGCGACCAGCAGGGCGATCGCCCCCGGCGGCACGCCGCGCTCCGGTACCGGTTCGGGAAAGGCGAGGGTGGGGCGCTTCGCCCGCGTCATGCCTCCGGCGCGGAAGCGGCGGAGGATTTCCTCGGGATCGAGCCCCAGCGCATCGGCATAGGAGCGGATGAAGCCCGCCGCGTAGGCCGGCGCGGGCAGGGCGGCCAGATCGCCCGCCTCGATCGCCTGAAGGAAGTCAAGCTTGATCTTCAGCCGGACGGCGATGGCCTCAAGCGACCATCCCAGCCGCTCGCGCACGTCGCGCAGTTCCGCGCCGACCCGGGCCGGACCATCCAGATCGAGGCTGAAGCCTATGTCTCCGTTACCATCCATCTGGGTCATTTCGAGGCTGCTTGCGCGGCTGCGGCATGAATGCGTTCTACACGCGCCGGAGCCGGCTTGCCAACATCCGGGGCCGGCACGCCCGAGCGGCCGCCGGCATCAGAATCCGTAGCTCACCTTGCGCGAATTGCCGCGCCGGAGATTGCGGTAGCGCGCCATCGCCATGAGCGGGAAGAAGCGCGGATATCCATGATACTTCAGATACAGCACCCGCGGGAAGCCCACCGCGTTGTAGGGCTGCTCGCGCCACAGCCCGTCCTCGCCCTGCACCCCCTGCAGATAAGCAATGCCGCGCGCGACCGCCGGATGATCGGTCTGGCCCGCCGCCATCAGCCCGAGCAGCGCCCAGGCGGTCTGCGAGGGGAGGCTTTCGGTATATTCGCCATGCGGCCCATCGCCGTAGCTCTCGCAATCCTCGCCCCAGCCGCCATCTTCGCGCTGCTTCGCCAGCAGGAACTCCACCGCTCGCCTCACCATCGGGTCCTCGTCCGCGATCTGCGCCGCGTTCAGGGCGCAGAGCACCGACCAGGTGCCGTAGATGTAGTTCGTGCCCCACCGGCCGAACCAGGAGCCGTCCGCCTCCTGCTCCCGGCGCAGATATTCCACCCCGCGCGCGATGGCGGCGCGATGGGCCTGGAGGTCGAGCTGGCTGAGAAAGGATATGCAGCGGGCGGTGACGTCGGCCGTCGGCGGGTCCAGCAGCGCCCCGTGATCGGCAAAGGGGATGTGGTTCAGGTAGTAGAACTCGTTGTCGGAATCGAAGGCGCCCCAGCCGCCATTGCTGCTCTGCATGGCGAGAATCCATTCGCACGCCCGGTCC
>DASTAF010000030.1:0-6891 GCA_035713005.1 Acetobacteraceae bacterium | reverse complement strand
CTCGGTCTGCTCGTGCAGCTCGGCGATGATGGCGGGAGAGAGCGAATAGGGCGGCAGGGAACATGCCGAATCGCCGGAATGGATGCCCGCCTCCTCGATATGCTCCATCACCCCCGCGACATAGACCGCCTCGCCATCGGCGATGCAGTCCACATCCACCTCGATAGCATCGTTCAGATAGCGATCAATGAGAACGGGGTTCTCGCCCGAAACCCGCACCGCCTCGCGCATGTAGCGGCGCAGGCCCGCCAGATCATGCACAATCTCCATCGCCCGTCCGCCGAGTACGTAGGAAGGGCGGATCACAACCGGAAAGCCGATGCGCGCGACAATGGCTTCGGCCTCCTCCGCCGAGCGCGCGATGCCATTCTCCGGCTGCCGCAGCCCGAGCTTCTTCAGCAGAAGCTGGAACCGCTCGCGGTCCTCGGCGATGTCGATGGCATCCGCCGAGGTGCCGAGGATGGGAATTCCCGCCGCCTCAAGCGCCTGGCTCAGCTTCAGCGGCGTCTGCCCGCCATATTGCACGATGCAGCCGAGCACCCGCCCGTTCTCCTGCTCGCGCCTTATGATCGAGAGCACGTCCTCGGCGAAAAGCGGCTCGAAATACAGCCGGTCCGAGGTATCGTAATCGGTGGAGACGGTCTCGGGATTGCAGTTGACCATGATCGTCTCGAACCCGGCCTCGCGCAGCGCGTAGGCAGCATGGACACAGCAATAATCGAACTCGATTCCCTGGCCGATCCGGTTCGGCCCGCCGCCGAGAATGACGATCTTGTCGCGCGCCGATGGATCGGCCTCGCATTCCGGCGTCCCGAACCCGCCTTCATAGCTCGAATACATGTAGGCGGTGGCGGAGGCGAACTCACCCGCGGTGCTGTCGATCCGCCGGAAGACGGAGCGCACGCCCAGCCGCTCGCGCAGGCTGGCCACATCGCGCTCGCGCCGCCCCGCAAGCTGCGCCAGCCGCGCATCCGAAAAGCCGAGCGCCTTGATCGCGCGCAGCCCGTCCGCATCCTGCGGCAGCCCGTTCGCGGCGACTTCCTTCTCCGCCTGCACGATGGAGTCCAGCTCGCGCAGGAACCAGCGGTCGAACTTGCAGGCATCGTGAATCTCATCCACCGTCAGCCCCGCCCGCAGCGCCTGCCCTGCGATCAGCAGCCGGTCCGGCCTTGGGGTGGAAAGAGCGGCACGAAACGCATCCAGCGTCCCATCCCCTGGCGGCTCCACCGGATCGAGCCCGGCAAGCCCCGTCTCCAGGCTGCGCAGCCCCTTCTGCAGGGCTTCGGCGAAATTGCGGCCAATCGCCATCGCCTCGCCCACCGACTTCATCGAGGTGGAAAGCAGGGCAGGGGTGCCGGGGAATTTCTCGAAGGTGAAGCGCGGAATCTTCACCACCACATAATCGATGGTCGGCTCGAAGCTCGCCGGTGTGACGCGGGTGATGTCATTGCGCAGCTCGTCCAGCGTATAACCCACCGCGAGCTTCGCCGCGATCTTGGCGATGGGAAATCCGGTCGCCTTCGAGGCCAGGGCGGAGGAGCGCGAGACGCGGGGATTCATCTCGATCACCACCATGCGCCCGTCCTCGGGATTCACCGCGAACTGCACGTTCGATCCGCCGGTATCGACGCCGATCTTGCGCAGGCAGGCGATGGAGGCATCGCGCATCACCTGATATTCCTTGTCGGTCAGCGTCAGCGCGGGCGCCACCGTCACCGAATCGCCGGTATGCACGCCCATCGGGTCGATATTCTCGATGGCGCAGACGATGATGCAATTATCCGCCGCGTCGCGCACCACCTCCATCTCGTATTCCTTCCAGCCGAGCACGCTTTCCTCGACCAGCACCTCAGTGGTGGGCGAGGCGTCCAGCCCGCCGGTGACGATCTCGATGAATTCCGCCCGGTTATAGGCGATGCCGCCGCCCGTGCCGCCGAGCGTGAAGGATGGCCGGATCACCGCCGGCAGCCCCACCTCGTCGAGCGCCGCGCGCGCTTCCTCGATCGTGTGGGCGATCACGCTTTTCGGTGATTGGATGCCGATTTCCGCCATCGCGTCGCGGAATTTCAGCCTGTCCTCGGCGCGGTCGATCACCTCGGCGCGGGCGCCGATCAGCTCGGCGCCATACTTTGCCAGCGTCCCCGCCTTTTCCAGCGCCATCGCGGTGTTCAGCGCCGTCTGCCCGCCCATGGTCGGCAGCACCGCGTCCGGCCTCTCCTTGGCGATGATCTTTTCCACCATCTCCGGCGTGATCGGCTCGATATAGGTTGCATCGGCAAGCTGCGGATCGGTCATGATCGTCGCCGGATTGGAATTGACCAGGATCACCCGATACCCTTCCTCCCGCAACGCCTTGCACGCCTGCGCGCCGGAATAGTCAAACTCGCAGGCCTGACCGATGACGATCGGCCCCGCGCCGATGATGAGGATGGATTTGATGTCGGTGCGTTTCGGCATGTTCAGGCTTTCAGTGTTAGGTGAAGCGCGGGGTGCGTCAAATGTGTCAGGCTAAATGCAAACAATCCTCTATTGAAAGACCCGCCCCCCTAGACGCATCAGGTACACATCGAGTACCCGCCTATCAAAGCGATTGTTCTGCTTGGAATATTCAGTAGGATAATTCCCAATGCAGGCTTCCCGAACTTTTTTGCCTAAATTGCCATGCAGTAGAGAGTTAATTTCATCAAGATAATCACTGTAAATTCTAAAATTGTGACTAGTGCCGTTGGCAGCATCAACTCCACGACGAGCATATTTGTCCCAAGCAGTAAAAGCATGAGGTGCAAGAAATGCTGATACTTTTGAAAGAGCAGAGATAATTGCACGGTTCCCGTCATGGGTTCCAAATTTCTGCCGAAGACAAGTTTCTTTCATATCGAAAAGCCTGGCTGTTTCGTCACTTAACATTTCGGAAATTCCAAAGCTATCACTCTTAAGTACTTCCCTAAGCTCATTATTTTTGTTGGCGCGGATTGTACGGAAAAGTGCGTATTCCGTAAGAAATTTCCTCCAGAAATCTGTACTTGTCAATAATATGTTACTAGATGCAGAGCTTTTATGCTCAAAAACATCTATCCATCGTATCCAATTTTCTGATGCGATACGTACATCTTCTTTTGAAACCATCAATCACTCCATTCAATAACGGCGCTTTATTCGCGTGATGCATTGCGGGCAGTCAAAGCAATCAGCAACCGTCGTCCAGCGGCTACTTTATTAATCTTATATCAACTAAAGTTCAAGACATACCCGATAATAGGCTTATGCACCATGCGAGGAACATTTCGGCTTGCAAAAACATTCAGCTTCTTAAACCGACTTTCTTCCGTTTCGTATGAAGCGGTCCCGAACGACGAAGAAGAAGTATCTTCATTAACAATAAAAATCAGTACACTACATATTCTTCTCCATCATCGCTATGAACCGCTTGAACAGGTGGTGTGAATCAGACGGGCCGGGGCTGGCCTCGGGGTGATACTGCACCGAGAACACCCGCTTCTCCCGGCACTCGATCCCCTCGTTCGAGCCATCGAACAGGCTCTTATGCGTCACCGTCACCCCTTCCGGCAGGGATTCATCGTCCACCGCGAAGCCGTGATTCTGGCTGGTGATCTCCACCCGCCCGGTCGCGATCTCCTGCACCGGCTGGTTGGCGCCGCGATGGCCGAGCGCCAGCTTGTAGGTCTTCGCCCCCAGCGCATGGGCCAGCAACTGATGGCCGAGGCAGATGCCGAAGATCGGCACCTTCGCCTCCATCACCGCGCGCAGCACCGGCACGGCATAATCCGCCGTCGCCGCCGGGTCGCCCGGCCCGTTGGAGAGGAACACCCCGTCCGGCTTATGCCGCAATATCGTCTCCGCATCCGCCTTCGCCGGCACCACGATCACCCGGCAGCCCGCATCGGCGAGGCTCCGCAATATGTTCCGCTTCGCTCCGTAATCGACCGCGACCACGGTGAAGCGGGGTGATTCCTGCCGCCCATAGCCAACGCCGCGCTGCCACAGCGTCTCGTTCCATTCATAACTCTGGGTGCAGGAAACCTCGGCGGCGAGATCCATCCCCTCCAGCCCCGGCCAGCCTGCCGCCAGCGCCACGAGGCGCTCCAGATCGAACTTTCCATCGGCGGGATGGGCGATCAGCGCGTTCGGCGGACCCTGATCCCGGATATGCCGGGTCAGCGCGCGGGTATCGACACCGGCAATCCCCGGCAGCCCCATCCGCGCGCACCAGCGCGCCAGCCCTCCCGCCGCCCGCCAGTTCGACGGCGCAGTGATGTCGCGGTTCACCACCAGTCCGCGCGCGGCGCTCTGAACAGCCTCGACATCCTCGGCATTCGCCCCGACATTGCCGATATGCGGAAAGGTGAAGGTGATGATCTGCCCGGCATAGGAAGGGTCGGTCAGGGTCTCCTGATAGCCCGTCATGCCGGTGTTGAAGCAGAGTTCGGCGGGCCGCTCGAACCCGGCATGGGTATGAGCACCGAAGCCGCGCCCCCAGAACACCCGCCCGTCTCCCAGCACCAGCGCCGCCGTCGCCCCCGGTGGCGGGCCGTCGCCAGCGCCGGGCAAGGGCACGGCGCCCGGCAGATCGGCGAGGTTCAGCCCCGTCGCCGCGATGATGGCCGGCCAGTGGCGGGACGGAATCGCTCCCGCCGTGCGCCATTTGCGCACCGCTTCGGTCGAAACCATGGTAAGTTTCGCGGCGGCTTCCGGGCCGCCCAGGCGCTCGATTAGTTCGGCGATGGATATTGGCATGGAATTGTGGTAACGGAAAATTTCTCCGTTTTCAAGAAATATAAGTAGGCCGGAAATTTTTTCCGGCGCAGCAAGGATATACTCATTATGAGCATAAGAGAGCGTTTGACCGAGGAGATGAAGGCAGCCATGCGTGCGGGGGATGCGCTGCGCGTCAGCACCCTGCGCATGGCGATGGCGCGGCTCAAGGAGACCGACATCGCAGCTCGCCCGAAAGGGGTGGACAAGGTGCCGGATGCTGAAATCGTCCCCATGCTCCGCAGCATGGTGAAGTCCCGCCGAGAATCCGCCGCCATGTACCGCCAGGGCAACCGCCCGGAGCTTGCCGAGAAGGAGGAGGCGGAGGTGGCTATTCTGGAGGAATACCTGCCGCAATCGCTGGAGGGGGCGGCGCTCGATCAGGCGGTGGCCGATGCCATCAAGGAATCCGGCGCCGCCGGGGTGAAGGACATGGGCAAGGTGATGGCGGCGCTGAAGGCGAGGCATGGGGCGGCGCTCGACATGGCGGCCTCCGCCGCGGTGAAGGCGCAACTGGCGGGTTAGGCGCGATGAGCCTGCCGCCGCAGTTTCTGGAGGAGTTGCGCAGCCGCACCTCGCTGCCTTCGCTGATCGGGCGGCGGGTCCGGCTCGCACGGTCGGGGCGCGATACCAAGGGCTGCTGCCCGTTCCACAACGAAAAAACACCGTCCTTCTACGTCTATGACGATCACTTCCACTGCTTCGGCTGCGGCGCGCATGGGGATGCGATCGGCTTCGTCATGCGGGCACAGAATGCGGGCTTCATGGAGGCGGTGGAGATATTGGCCGCCGAGGCCGGGCTTTCCGTGCCCAGCCCCAGCCCCCAGGCCGAAGCCGCCGAGCGCAAGCGTGCCGGATTGGGCGAGGTTCTGACTGCCGCCGCCGCCGAGTTCCAGCGCCGGCTGCACCAGAAGGAGGGGGCGGAAGCGCTCGCCTATCTCCGGCGGCGCGGCCTTTCGGATACCACCATCGAGCGGTTCGGCCTGGGTTGGGCGGGCGAGGGCAGGGGATCGCTCGCCGCCAGCCTCGCGCGCCAGTCCATCATCCCGGAGCAGTTGATCCAGGCCGGGCTGATGAAGGAGGGCCGTCCGCCGGTCGATTACTTCTTCAACCGGGTGATGTTTCCGATCCGCGACCGCAGGGGCCGCGTCATCAGCTTCGGCGGCCGTATCCTGGGCGATGGCCAGCCTAAATATCTTAACGGGCCGGAGACGGAACTCTTCTCCAAGCGCCGCACCTTATACGGCCTCGATACGGCGCGGGAGGCAGCGCGCAATGGCGCGCCCCTTATCGTCGCGGAAGGCTATATGGACGTGATCGCGCTGGCCGAGGCCGGCTTTCCCGGCGCGGTGGCGCCTCTCGGCACCGCGCTGACCGAGGATCATCTGGCCGAATTGTGGAAGCTCTCCCCGGCGCCCGTCCTCTGCTTCGACGGCGACGCGGCGGGGCGGCGGGCGACGCTGCGCTCCGCCGAACTGGCACTGAAAGCCCTTACTCCCGAGCGCACCCTATCGGTCATGCGCCTGCCCGAGGGCGACGATCCGGACAGCCTTATCCGCAAGCAGGGCAATTCGGGCTTTGCCCAGGCGCTGAAGGCGGCGCGCCCGCTGGCGGAAATACTGTTCGACATGCTGGCCGAAGGCACCGATCAGGCCAGCCCCGAAGGCAGGGCGGCGTTCCGCCAGCGCCTGCTGGCCGCCGCGGCGCTGATCGAGGATCGCAGCCTGGCGGGAGAATATCGCTCCGCCCTGCTCGATCGCTTCTTCGCCTCCCGCAGGCGTGGTCCTGAAAAGAAGCGCGTTCTCACTTTGCCGCGCCCCATCATTGATCAGGCGGCGACGAATGAGCGCCGCGCCCATGTCCTGATCGCAATCCTGCTGCGCCACCCGGAGCTGCTGGCTTCGGTGGACGAGGCCTTCGGCATGCTCGATCTGCCTCCTGCTTGCGCGCGTTTGCGGGAGGGAATGGACTCCTTCCTGGCGGTCAGCGCCGCCGGCCATATTACCGGAATGCAACCTCTTGACTCGGCTCACCTGCTTGACCATCTGTCAAACCTTGGGCTGAAGGCTGAGGTTGAACGCGTGCTCTCGATGTCTCCTGTGCCTGCCTCGGCATTGC
>DASTAF010000029.1:0-6838 GCA_035713005.1 Acetobacteraceae bacterium | reverse complement strand
TCCGGCGCGCTGCAGAAGCTGCTGGAGGAGGACCCCTCGCTCAGCCTGATCCGCGACCCGGAGACGGGCGACACGCTGCTCGCGGGGCAGGGGGAGATTCATCTCAACCGGGCAATCGAGCGGCTGGGCAGGATATGGGGGCTTGCCGTCAGCACCGCCCGGCCCAGGGTGCGGTTCAAGGAGACGATCCGCAAGCCCGTGCATCAGCACGCGCGGCTGAAGCGGCAGACCGGCGGCCACGGCCAGTTCGCCGATGTGAAGCTCGACATCGCCCCCCGCGCGCGGGGCGAGGGCTTCCTGTTCATCGATCGCATCGTCGGCGGCGCGGTGCCGCGCAACTACATCCCCGCCGTGGCCGACGCCGCCGAGGAGGCGACGCGCAAGGGGCCGTTCGGCTATCCGGCGGTGGATATCAGCGTGACGCTGGTGGATGGCGGCTTCCACTCGGTGGACAGCTCCGACATGGCCTTCCGCTCGGCCACCCGCGCCGGGATGGCGGAGGCGCTGGCCAAGGCCGATCCCGTGCTGCTGGAGCCGGTGAACCGCGTCACGGTGAGCGCGCCCAACCAGTTCACCGCCAGCGTCCAGCGCCTGCTGACCGGCAGGCGGGGGCAGATTCTCGGCTATGGCGAGCGGGAGGGCTGGCCGGGCTGGGACGATACCGAGGCGCTGGTGCCGGAGGCGGAGCTGCACGGCATGATCATCGAGCTGCGCTCGCAGACCGCGGGCCTGGGCACCTTCACCCATCGCTTCGATCATCTGGCCGAGGCCCCGGCCCGGCTGGCGGAGAAGATCGCGCGCGAGGCCGCCGCGCGCTGATCTTGGTCAGGCCGCCGTGCCGCCCACCGTCAGCGCCGAAAGCTTGAGCGTCGGCTGGCCGACCCCGACCGGCACGCCCTGGCCGTTCTTGCCGCAGGTGCCGATGCCGGGATCGAGCTCCATGTCGGCGCCGATCATCTCGACGCGGGTCAGCGCGTCCGGCCCGTTGCCGATCAGCGTCGCGCCCTTCACCGGCGCGGTGACCTTGCCGTCCTCGATCAGATAGGCCTCGGAAGCCGAGAAGACGAACTTGCCGGAGGTGATATCGACCTGCCCGCCGCCGAAATTCGCCGCGTAAAGGCCGCGCTTCACCGAGCGGATCATGTCGTCCTTGCTGGCATCGCCGCCGAGCATGATGGTGTTGGTCATCCGCGGCATCGGCAGATGAGCATAGGATTGGCGCCTGCCATTGCCGGTCGGGCGCATGTTCATCAGCCGCGCGTTCTGCCGGTCCTGAATATAGCCGGTGAGAATGCCATCCTCGATCAGCACGGTGCGGTGGGTGGGCGTGCCCTCGTCATCGACGGTGAGGCTGCCGCGCCGGTCCGGGATGGTGCCGTCATCCACCACCGTCACCCCCTTGGAGGCGACCCGCGCGCCCATCAATCCCGCGAAGGCGGAGGTCTTCTTGCGGTTGAAATCGCCCTCCAGCCCGTGGCCCACCGCCTCGTGCAGCAGGATGCCCGGCCAGCCCGCGCCCAGCACCACCGGCATTTCGCCCGCCGGGGCGGCGACGCTCTCCAGGTTCAGCCGGGCATGGCGGATCGCCTCGTCCACCGCGTGCTTCCAGAAGGAGGGAGTCATCAGGCTGTCATAGCCCGAGCGCCCGCCCGCGCCATGGCCGCCGGATTCGCGCCGGCCATCCTGCTCCAGCACCACCGAGACATGAAGCACCACCAGCGGCCGGAGATCGGCAACGCGCTGGCCGTCCGCGCGCAGAATCTCCACCACCTGCCACTCGCCGTAGAGGCTGGCCATCACCTGCACGGTGCGGGAATCCGCGGCACGGGCATAGGCATCGATCTCGCCGAGCAGCTTCGTGCGCTCGGTGAAGGAGATCTCCGCCAGCGGGTTCAGCCCCGGATAGAGCGGGATGCCGCCGCCCGCGGGGGCAACGGATGCGCTTCCCGCCTCGCCGGGCCGGGCCGCCTTCAGCGTCTCCACCGCGCGCCTCAGCGCCGCATCCGAGACATCGCCCGCATGGGCGTAGAGCGCCGTCTCCCCGGTGACCGAGCGCAGGCCGAAGCCGCGCCGGGAATCGAAGCTGGCGCGGCGGATATGACCGTCATCCAGCGCCAGCATCTCCGATTCGCGGTATTCGAGGAACAACTCGCCGTCATCGGCGGCTTCCAGCACCGGGGCGATGCTCCGGCGCGCCGCCTCCGCATCCAGCCCCTGGTCGGCGTGAAACAGGCGGTCGGCGGTTTCGAGAGCTTGGCTCATGAGGCGAGTTCTTTCATGGCGATGGCGGCGCGGGCGGGCAGCGCGCCGCGCAGCGAATGCCGGGCGGTGATGGCGGAGGCCAGCAGCAGCACGGCATTGAGTTCGTGGACATAGCCGATCTCGGGCATCGCCGAGAGCAGCGCCGTCATGCCCAGTATATATTGCAGGGAGACGAAGCCCGCCAGGATCAGGAACGCATCCCGCCCCTTCGGCGAAAGCGGCGCCCGCAGCCCCATCACGGCGGTGATCAGCACGGTGACGGCGGTGAGCGTCGCCAGAATCCGGTGGTCGAACTGCACCGTCGCCTTGTTGTCGATGAAGTTCAGCCAGGCCGGGTGCAGGGCGTAGAAGCCGTGCGGCACGAAGCGCCCGTCCATCAGCGGGAAGGTGTTGAACACGGTGATGGCGTTGGTGGCGGCCACCAGCGCCCCGGCGCCGATGGTGAGGATGATCAGCCCGATCGAGGCGTTCAGCCAGGGCCGCAGATGCGCCGCCCCTGCGATGGGCTCCGGCAGCGGACGCTTGATGGTCAGCGCCGTCCACAGCATCGCGCCCAGGATCAGCATGGCCAGGATGAAATGCGGCGCCAGCCAGGCGGGCGGGATGGTGGTGACGCCGGGGATGAAGGCGGTTTTCACCATGTACCAGCCCATCACCGCCTCGATGGCGCCGGCGCCGAACAAAGCGAGCAGCCAGAGGGCGAGGCGGTTGCCGATGCGCCCGCGCCACCAGAAAACCGCCAGCGGCACGGCGAAAACCACCCCCATCACCCGGCCCCAGACCCGGTCAAGGAACATCGGCCAGAACAGCGCCTGGAACTGCGCCAGAGTCATGCCCGGATGGACCAGCCTGAACTGGCTGGTCTGCTTGTAGAGGCCGAACAGATGCTCCCAGGCGGCGTGGGAGAGCGGCGGAATGAAGCCGAGGAAGGGCCTCCAAACGAGCACGGCGAAGCCTGCTCCAATCGTGCGGGCATGGCCGCCGCCCATCACCATGCCGAAGATCATCGCGCAGATGAGCAGCAGCCAGTTGCCGACCAGCCTGTCCCCCTCCGGCCTCATCGCGCCCCGCGCAGCTCGAACAGCGCCCAGAGGGCGGCGGCCAGCAGCAGCACCGCGTTCATCTGATGCACCAGGCCGATATCGAGGATTTTCGACACCAGCGTGGTCACCCCCAGCACGTATTGCAGCAGCACCAGCGCGCCCATGGCGAGGAAGGCATCGCGCGCGCGGGCGGGAAGCTCCGCCCGGATGCCGGCGACCACCGTGATCAGCGTGATCAGCGCCGTCAGCGTGCCGAGCAGCCGGTGGTCCCACTGCACCGCCGCCTTGTTGGCGAACCAGTTGCGCCAGAACGGATGCAGCGCCGCGTAATCCGGCGGGATCAGATGCCCCTCCATCAGCGGGAAATGATTGTGCACCAGATAGGCGCGGGTGCCGGAGAGGAAGGTGCCGGCGACGACGGTGAGCGCGGTGACGGCGATGCTGGCGATCACGAGGGCGCGCAGCCAGCGGGCGCGGGGCACCGGGGCGGGCACCGGGCGCAGCACCACCAGCCCGGTCCAGAACACGGCGAGGCAGAGCAGCACCGCGAAGCAGTAATGCAGCGAAAGCCGCCAGGGCGTCACCACCACATGGCCGGGCTCGAAGCCGGAGGAGACCATGTACCAGCCGACCAGCCCCTGCAGCCCGCCGAGCACGAAGAGCAGCGCGAGCCAGGGGCGCAGCCGCCGCTCCAGCCGCCCGGTCAGCCAGAACCAGACCAGCGGCGCGCCGAACACGATCCCCAGCAGCCGGCCCCACATGCGGTGGATGTATTCCGGCCAGAAGATCGCCTTGAAGCCGGCGAGGTCCATGTTGGGATTGTGCAGCCGGTATTGCGGGATGGTCTTGTAGAGGGCGAACATCCGCTCCCAGGCGGCATGGGTCAGCGGCGGGATGACGCCCGAAATCGGCTGCCAGACCATGATGGAAAGTCCGGCATCCTCGTTCTGCACGTAGCCGCCGATGCCCACCATCAGCACGATCATGGCGAAGCTGGCGAAGAGCCAGGCGGCGACGAGCCTGCGGTTCCCGGGCGAGGCGGCACGCCCGGCCCGGATGGCCTCTCTGTGCGTGCCGGCGAGTATCTGCGATGCCATTGCGAGTACGGCCTTGGAAATCAGGATGCTCCGAATTCGCACCCGCCCGCCGGTTTGTAAACCGCCTGTTCCGGAACCCTCCTCTTCAAGAGAGGTTGATGAGGGCGCTCAGTTGAGAGCGTACTGCGCCGTGTTGTGCTGCCACCTCCCCGGCGTGATGAGCTCGGCGGAGGCGACGCGCACCGAATGCACCTTGCCTTCCAGCTCCCGCGCCCAGAATTCCAGGAATTTCCTCAGCGACGGGAATTCCGGCGCCAGATCGAGCTCCTGCCAGATATAGCTCTGCAGCACGCCGGGATGATCCGGCATGTGATAAAGGATTTCCGCCGTCGTCAGCCTGTAGTCCCGCATCTGCAATGCCAAGCCCATTGGCAAACTCCTTGATGGTCCTGTTCCCGAACTTGCCGGCATTTCTTGCCCCATGCGCCGAGAATGCCATGACGAAGGGGGAGGTGCGCAAGAAAAAACGGTGTTATATCAGCAGTTTAGCACTCAATACGCTGGAGTGCTGCCGGGCTTGACAAGGCTGGTCCGAAAAACTAGATGTCTGGCACTCCTCACCCCGGAGTGCTAACCGGCCTGGATGCCGCGATCGGGTCCGGGCTCGTTGAGCAGATAATGTTGAAACAGACCAGCATCAGGAGCGATCCAGATGAAATTCCGCCCCCTGCACGACCGTGTCGTCGTTCGCCGGCTCAATGCCGAGGAAAAGACTGCCGGCGGCATCATCATCCCCGATACCGCCAAGGAAAAACCGATGGAAGGCGAGATCGTCGCCGCCGGCCCCGGCGCCCGCAACGAGCAGGGCCAGCTCGTCGCGCTCGACGTGAAGCCCGGCGATCACATCCTGTTCGGCAAGTGGTCCGGCACGGAAGTCAAGATCGACGGCGAAGAGCTGCTGATCATGAAGGAATCCGATATCATGGGCGTGATCGAAGGCCGCGGCGCTTCCAAGAAGGCCGCCTGAATCACTCCCGCAACCTGTATTAAGGAATAGAACACATGGCAGCGAAAGACGTTCGTTTTTCCGCCGATGCCCGCGAGCGCATGCTCCGCGGCGTCGACCTCCTCGCCAATGCGGTGAAGGTCACCCTCGGCCCCAAGGGCCGCAACGTGGTCATCGAGAAGAGCTTCGGCGCCCCGCGCATCACCAAGGACGGCGTGACCGTCGCCAAGGAGATCGAGCTGGCCGACAAGTTCGAGAACATGGGCGCCCAGATGGTGCGCGAAGTGGCCTCGAAGACCAACGACCTCGCCGGTGACGGCACCACCACCGCGACGGTGCTGGCGCAGTCCATCGTCCGCGAGGGCGTGAAGGCCGTGGCCGCCGGGATGAACCCGATGGACCTGAAGCGCGGCGTGGACAAGGCCGTCGCCGCGATCGTCGACGAGCTGAAGACCCGCTCGAAGAAGATCTCCAACCAGTCCGAGACCGCCCAGGTCGGCACGATTTCGTCGAACGGCGAGGCCGAGATCGGCCGGATGATTTCGGAAGCGATGCAGAAGGTCGGCAACGAGGGTGTCATCACCGTCGAGGAAGCCAAGGGCATCCAGACCGAGCTCGACGTGGTCGAGGGCATGCAGTTCGACCGCGGCTATGTCTCTCCGTACTTCATCACCAATCCGGAGAAGATGGTCGCCGATCTCGACAGCCCGTATATCCTGATCTTCGAGAAGAAGCTCTCCGGCCTGCAGCCGATGCTGCCGCTGCTCGAAGCCGTCGTGCAGTCCGGCAAGCCGCTGCTGATCATCGCCGAGGATGTCGAGGGCGAGGCCCTGGCCACCCTGGTGGTGAACAAGCTGCGCGGCGGGCTCAAGATCGCCGCCGTCAAGGCTCCGGGCTTCGGCGACCGCCGCAAGGCCATGCTGGAAGACATCGCCGTGCTGACCGGCGGCCAGGTGATCTCCGAGGACCTCGGCATCAAGCTTGAGACCGTGACCCTGAACATGCTGGGCCGGGCGAAGAAGGTGCTGATCGAGAAGGAGAACACCACCATCGTCGAAGGTGCCGGCAACAAGGAAGACATCGTCGGCCGCTGCAACCAGATCCGCGCGCAGGTCGAGGAGACCACCTCGGACTACGACCGCGAGAAGCTGCAGGAGCGCCTCGCGAAGCTGGCGGGCGGCGTTGCGGTTATCCGCGTCGGCGGCGCCTCCGAGGTCGAGGTGAAGGAGCGCAAGGATCGCGTCGACGACGCACTACATGCGACGCGGGCAGCGGTTGAGGAAGGTGTGGTAGCAGGCGGCGGCGTACCGCTGGCGCGTGCATCGCTCATCCTGTCCAAGCTGAAGGCGGACAACGACGATCAGCGTTTCGGTATCGAGATCGTGCGCAAGGCGGTGCAGACGCCGCTGCGTCAGATCGCCGAGAATGCCGGCGAGGACGGCGCGGTGGTCTCCGGCAAGGTGCTGGACCGCGACGAGTATGCCTGGGGC
>DASTAF010000028.1:0-5805 GCA_035713005.1 Acetobacteraceae bacterium | reverse complement strand
GCCAACGGGTTCTTCATCCCCACGATGTGATAGCCGCAATCGACGTGATGCACCTCGCCCGTCACCCCGCGCGAGAGGTCGGAGAGCAGATACATCCCCGAATTGCCCACCTCCTCCAGCGCCACGTTGCGGCCCAGCGGCGCGTTGTACTGGTTCCATTTCAGGATGTAGCTGAAATCGCCGATGCCGGAGGCGGCCAGCGTCTTCACCGGCCCGGCGCTGATCGCGTTCACCCGGATGGCCTCCGCGCCGAAATCGGCGGCGAGATAGCGCACCGAGGCTTCGAGCGCCGCCTTGGCCACCCCCATCACGTTGTAATGCGGCGTCACCCGCTCGGCGCCAAGATAGGTCAGCGTCAGCAGCGATCCGCCCTCGGGCATCAGCGCGGCGGCGCGGCGGGCGGCGGCGGTGAAGGAATAGCAGGAGATGTCGAGCGCCTGCAGGAAGGCATCGCGCGGCGTGTCCGCGTAGCGCCCGCGCAGGAACTGCTTGTCGGCGAAGCCGATGGCATGGACCAGGAAATCGATCCGCCCCCAGACGCGGCCGATCTCGGCGAAGGTGGCGTCCAGCGCCTCGTCATCCGACACGTCGCAGGGCAGGACGAGATCGGAATTCACCGAGGCCGCCAGCGGCCGCACCCGCTTCTCCAGCGCCTCTCCCTGATAGGTGAAGGCGAGTTCCCCGCCCTGCGCGGCCACGGCTTGCGCGATCGCCCAGGCCAGCGAGCGGTTGTTGGCCACGCCCATGACGACACCCCGCTTGCCCCGCATGAGAGTGCCGGCGAGCGGGGAGAGTTGCGTGACGGCGTCCTGCATGATCGGCTCCGGATCAGTTGTATGGACAGGGTGGTGGCACAAGGCGGGCCGCCCTATCAAGTGGAGGCATTCAGTTTGATGGACAAGCGCATGATCGATCTCTCCCAGGACCCGTTCGACCTCTTCGCGGCATGGCTTGCCGAGGCCGAGGCCAGCGAACCCAACGATCCGGCGGCGATGACCCTGGCCACCGCCACCCCGGAAGGCCGCCCCTCGGCCCGCATGGTGCTGCTGAAAGAGTGGGACCGGCGCGGCTTCGTGTTCTACACCAACATGGAAAGCCGCAAGTCGGCGGAGCTGGCGCGGAATTCCTTCGCCGCGCTGCTGTTTCACTGGAAATCCCGCCGCCGGCAGGTCCGCATCGAGGGTGCGGTGACGATGACCTCCGAAGCGGAAGCCGATGCCTATTTCGCCCGCCGCCCCCGCCCCTCGCAGATCGGCGCCTGGGCCTCGGACCAGTCCCGCCCCCTGCCGGACCGCGCGCTGTTCGAGCGGCGCATCGCCGAGACCGAGGCGGAATTCAGTGAGAAGCCTGTGCCGCGCCCGCCGCACTGGTCCGGCTGGCGGGTGGCGCCGGAGCGCTTCGAGTTCTGGGAGGACCGGCACTACCGCCTGCACGACCGGGCGGTGTTCGAGCAGAACGGCCCGGAATGGCGGACGATGCGCCTCTATCCCTGAAGGTTGTGCGCGGCGCCCTCGACATGGCGGGTGAACATCTCGAACAGCCGGCGCGTCACCGGGCCGGGCCTGCCATCGCCCACCTTCCTGCCGTCCAGCCGGGTCACCGGCTTCACGAAGGAGGTGGCGCTGGTCAGGAATATCTCCGCCGCGCCGCGCAGCGCCTCGGCGCTGAACCCTTCCTCGGCGAAGCCGATCCGGCTCTCGCCCAGCAGCGCCTTCAGCGACTCGCGCGTGCAGCCGGGCAGGATGTGCTGGTCGAGCTGCCTGGTGCGCAGCCGCCCCTCTCCGTCCACCATCCACACGCTGGTCGCGGCACCCTCGGTCACCCCCCCCGCCCCGTCGATCAGGATCGCCTCATAGGCCCCCTGCCGCCGGGCTTCCTCGCGCGCCAGCACATTGGGCAGCAGGTTCACCGACTTGATGTCGCAGCGCGCCCAGCGCAGATCGGGCAGGGTGATCGCATCGCAGGCCCAGGCCTTGATGTCGCGCGGAAAGGCGCCGCCATGCTTGGCGGTGATGACGAAGGCCGGGCGCGTGGAGGGCGGGGGAAATTTATGATCGCGCCGCGCCACCCCGCGCGTCACCTGCATGTACACCAGCCCGTCCCGCACCCGGTTGCGGCGGAGGATTTCCGCCAGCACCGGCCGCAGGGCCTCCATGCTCATCGGCGGCGTCAGGCTGATCTCCCGCATGCTGCGCGCGAATCGCGCCAGATGCAGCTCGGCATCGACGAAGCGCCCGCCATGGACATGGATCACCTCGTAGATCCCGTCGCCGAACTGGTAGCCGCGATCCTCGATGCTGACGCAGGCCTGGCGCTGCGCGACATAGCGTCCATTCACATAGGCGATTCGGCTCATGCTGCCTCCCGGATGCCGAGCAGGGCGACGGCGAACAACGCGCCGAGCACCCCGATGGTGATGATCATCAGCCGAAGCCGATAGGCGATCAGATGGCTGGCGTCGAGCGTCTCCGCCGCGACCAGCCCCGCTGCCCTGCCGAGCCCGCCCTGATCGGGCGAAAGCCGCGCCAGCCGCGCCTGCCCCTCGCGGCCCAGCAGCGGCCTCGCCCGCGCCAGTGCCGCCTTCATGGCGGCGGGATCACCCGATTGCATCGCCCGCGCCAGCCGCGCCTCGGCGCGGAGGCCGCGGATGCCGGGAATCGGCCCGGCATAGGTCGCGAACACGCCGATCAGGGTCAGCAGCAGAAACGCCGTCAGCATCATGCCGATCCGCCCCGCGGAAACCTTTTGCCCCATTCCCAGATGCTCCGAACCTGCCAAGGTTGACATTGCGCCGGTCTCTTCGCATAAGCGCCGCCAAACCGCCAACCAGCCCAGCCGAGACCAGCATGAAAATTCGCAACTCCCTGAAATCCGCCAAGACGCGCGACAAGAACTGCCGCGTGGTGCGCCGCCATGGCCGTGTCTATGTGATCAACAAGAAGAACCCGCGGATGAAGGCGCGCCAGGGTTAAGGCGCCGGCGTCAGTTCCTGCCGTCCGGCGGCCGCATGGCTGCCTTTCCTGATCGCAACACTCATTTTCCCCTGAATCCCGCCGTCTCTATGGCCTTGCCAGGGACAATGCTGTAGATTTTCAGCAGCCATATTAGGGGGATGAGGTCATGATCGCCTTGCCGGAACCCAAGCTGGACGTGCTGGCGCGGCGGGATGCCATCCTCGCCGGATTGCGCTCGGCGCTCGGAGAGAATTCCGTCATCACCGATCCCCGGCGGCTGAAGCCCTACGAGACGGACGGGCTTTCCGCCTATCGCCAGATGCCGCTCGCCGTCGCCCTGCCGGAAACCACCGAGCAGGTGGCCGCCGTGCTGCGCTTCTGCCATGAGAATGGCGTGCGCGTGGTGCCGCGCGGCGCCGGAACCTCGCTCGCCGGCGGCGCCTTGCCGCTGGCCGACGCGGTGGTGGTCGGCATGATGCGGATGAACCGCATCGTCAGCATCAATTACGAGGACCGCTACGCCGTGGTGCAGGCGGGCGTCACCAATATCGGCATCACCAAGGCGGTGGAGGAGCGCGGCTTCTTCTACGCCCCCGATCCGTCGAGCCAGCTCGCCTGCATGATCGGCGGCAATGTGGGGATGAATTCCGGCGGCGCCCATTGCCTGAAATACGGCGTCACCGCCAATAACCTGCTCGGCGTGAAGATGGTGCTGATCGATGGCCAGGTGGTGGATATCGGCGGGGCGCATCTCGATGCCGCCGGCTATGACTGGCTCGGCCTGATCACCGGCAGCGAGGGGCAGCTCGGCATCGTCACCGAGATCACCGTGCGCATCCTGCGCGCTCCGGAGGGCGTGCGGGCCATGCTCGCCGCCTTTCGCGGCAACGAGGTGGCGGGCGCCTGCGTCGATGCGATCATCGGCTCCGGCATCATCCCGGTGGCGCTGGAATTCATGGACCGCCCCGCCATCCATGCCTGCGAAGCCTTCGCCCATGCCGGCTATCCGCTGGATGCCGAGGCGCTGCTGATCATCGAGGTCGAGGGCAGCGAGGCGGAGCAGGACGATCTGCTCGGCCGCATCCGCAACATCTGCGCGAAATTCGACCCGATCAGCCTGAAGGTCTCGCAGAGCGCCGAGGAATCGGCGGCGATCTGGAAGGGCCGCAAGGGCGCGTTCGGCGCCGTCGGGCGGATCAGCCCGGATTATCTCTGCATGGACGGCACCATCCCCACCAGCCAGCTTCCCCATGTGCTGCGGCGGATCGGCGAGATGAGCGATCAGTACGGGCTGAAGGTGGCCAATATCTTCCATGCCGGCGACGGCAACCTGCACCCGCTGATCATGTTCGACGCCAATGATCCCACCAGCATGCACAAGGCCGAATCCTTCGGCACCGATATATTGAAGCTCTGCGTCGAGGTCGGCGGCTGCCTGACCGGGGAGCACGGCGTCGGCGTCGAGAAGCGGGACCTGATGAGCGAGCAGTTCAACCCCGCCGAGCTCGACCAGCAGCGGCGGGTGAAGACCGCCTTCGATCCCGAATGGCTGCTCAACACCGCCAAGGTGTTCCCGCTGATGCCGGCTCCCCATGCGGTCTGACCTTCAGCGATGATCACCGCCCCCGAGACCGAGGCGGAGCTTGCCGCTTCCATCGCGCAGGCCGCCGCCAGCCGCGCGCCGCTGGCCATCCAGGGCCTTGGCTCGAAATCGGGCTTCCTGCGCCCCGTCCAGGCGGCGGCGACGCTAAGCACCGAGAAGATGAGCGGGATTCCGCTGCACGCGCCGCGCGAGCTGGTCATCACCGCCAGGGCCGGCACCAGGCTGGACGAGATTGAGGAGGCGCTGGCCGCCGAGGGTCAGCACATGATCGCGGAACCGCCCTCCTATGGCTTTCTTGGTAATCCGGAGCAGACCATCGGCGGCATCGTCGCCGCCAATCTCTCCGGCCCGCGCCGGATTGCCTGGGGCGCGGTGCGCGACCACGTGCTCGGCATCCGTGCCGTGACCGGGCGGGGCGAGGCGATCCATTCCGGCGGCCGGGTGCTGAAGAACGTCACCGGCCTCGATCTCTGCAAGCTCTTCACCGGCAGCTACGGCACGCTGGGCGTGATCACCGAGGTCACGCTGAAGGTTCTGCCCAGGCCGGAGGCGACGGGCACCCTGGTCCTTCGCGGGCTGGAGGCGGCGCAAGGCGTCGCCGCCCTCTCGGCGGCGCTCGGCTCGCCCTATTCGGTCACCGGCGCGGCCTATCTGCCCGCCGAGGCGGCGGCGGCGGTGGGCATGGCGGGAACCGCCGCCCTGATCCGGATCGAGGATTTCGCCGATTCCGTCAGCTACCGCACCCGCAAGCTCGCCTCCGAGCTTTCCGCCTGCGGCAATGCGGACATACTGGATACCGAAGCCAGCCTCAGGCTCTGGCGCGCGGTGCGCGACGCCGAGCCGCTGGTGGCGCAGCCGGGCGAGGCGATCTGGCGCGTCTCCGTGCCGCCCTCGTCAGGCCCAGCCCTGCTGAATTTCGCGCTGAGATCCGACATGCGCGGCTTTCTCGACTGGGGCGGCGGGCTGGCCTTCCTGGCCGGAAAAGCCAGCGAGGCGAACCATCTCGCCCTCACCCAGGCGGTCCGCCGCGCCGGTGGCGCCTGGTGGCTGCTGCGCGCCCCGGATTCGCTGCGCGCCGCCGTGGAGGTGGTGCCGCCCGAGCCCGGTGCGCTCGCCGCCATCCGCCGCCGCCTGATCGAAGCCTTCGATCCCGCGCGCATTCTCAACCCTGGCCGGATGTTTGCCACCTGATGCAGACCAATTTCACCCCCGAGCAGCTCCAGGACCCGGATATCCAGGTCGCCGACA
>DASTAF010000027.1:0-2337 GCA_035713005.1 Acetobacteraceae bacterium | reverse complement strand
TGAATGGCGAGCACGGCGGCCAGATTGCCACCGGCGCTGTCCCCGCCCACTGAAATCTGCCGCGCATCAATGCCGAGCGAGGCGGCATGGGCGGCGATCCAGCCCGTCGCCGCGATCGCGTCATCGACGGCGGCGGGGAATTTCACCTCCGGCCCCATCCGGTAATCGACGCTGATTACCACCGCGCCGGATTCCTTGGCGATGGCGCGGCAAACCGGGTCATGGCTATCGAGATCGCCGATCACCCAGCCGCCGCCGTGGAAATAGACGAGGCAGGGGCGCAATCCCGCCTGCTCTCCATCGCGGTACAGGCGCATGGGAATCGGCCCGTGCGGGCCTTCCGCCGTGAGCGGGCGGATTTCCGATATCTCCGCCGGATCGGGGGCAAGGGCGCGGCGAGACTGTGCGGATGCGAGCCTGGCCTCAGCCGGCGGCAGGGTTTCGAGCGGCGGCGCTCCAGCGAGCCGGATCATTTCCAGGACGGCGGCGGCGCCGGGATCGAGTTCAGCCATGATGCGGCTCCTTCATGCGGGAAGCAGGATGCCATCCCGCAAATGCAGCGTCCGGTCCATGCGGGCGGCAAGATCGGGATTATGGGTGGCGATCAGCGCCGCCGTGCCCTCCTGGCGCACGACGCGCAGCAATTCGCCGAAGACGATATCGGCGGTGGCGACATCGAGATTGCCGGTCGGCTCGTCGGCAAGCAGAAGCCTGGGATGATTGGCAAGCGCCCGCGCGATGGCGACGCGCTGCCGCTCCCCCCCTGAAAGCTTGCCCGGCAGATGGGCGGCGCGCGCGGAAAGGCCGAAGGCGGCGAGCAATTCCATCCCCCTCGCCTCGCCGTCGGAACGGCTTCTCCCCGCGATCATCGCCGGGATGGCGATGTTCTCCACGGCGGAAAATTCCGCCAGCAGGTGGTGCGATTGATAGACGAAGCCGATGGCATCGCGCCGCAGCCGGGTGCGCTCGGCATCCGGAAGAGTGCCGGCATCGGCGCCGTTCAGCACCACCTTGCCGCCGTCCGGCTTCTCCAGCAGGCCGCAGAGATGCAGCAAAGTGGATTTGCCCGAGCCCGAAGGCGCGGCGAGGGCAACGATCTCCCCCGCGTTCAAGGTGAAATCCACCCCGCGCAGCACGCGCAGTTCGTCCCCCTCGCCGCGATAGGTGCGGACCAGCCTATCAAGCCGCAGCACCTCATTCATGACGCAGGGCCTCGATCGGATCGGTGCGGGCGGCGCGCCAGCTTGGATAGAGCGTCGCCAGCAGCGAGAGCACCAGCGCCATGACGATCACCTCCACCACCTCGGACCATTCCAGCTTGGCGGGCAGGGATTCGAGGTAATAGACGGTGGGGTTGAAGAGTTGGGTGCCGGTTATGCTCTGAATGAGCATACGAATCTGCTGGATGTGCAGGCAGAACACCGTGCCGAGCACGAAGCCGATCAGCGTTCCCAGCACACCCACCGAGGCGCCGACCATCAGGAAAATGCGCAATATAGAGCCGGATGACGCCCCCATCGTGCGCAGGATGGCGATATCCCCGGTCTTGTCCTTCACCATCATGATCATCGAGGAAATCACGTTGAAGGCGGCGACCAGGATGATCAGGGTGAGGATGAGGAACATCACGTTGCGTTCGACATTCACCGCCGCGAAGAAGGCGTTGTTGCTGTCCCGCCAGTCCTGCACGTTCACCGGAGTATCGGGGATGGCGGCAGGGATGGCCTGCTTCACCGCCTCGTCATGGTCCGGGTTCTTCACGAAAAGCTGGATCTGCGTCGCGGCGCCCGCGGGCACGCTGAACAGGGTCTGCGCCGCATGGATCGGCAGGAAGATGAAGCCGGCATCATACTGGGCCATGCCGGTCTGGAAGATCGCGCCGACCTTGAAGCTCTCGATGCGCGGGATGGTGCCGATGATGGTGGCGCTCCCCTGCGGCAGGACAAGGGTGATGGTGCCGCCGGTGCTGATGCCGAGCTGGGTCGCAACCCCGGCGCCGATGGCGATGCTGTTGCCCTTGAAATCATCCAGCGTGCCGCCAACGATGCCACCCGAGACGGTGCGCAGCGCCTTCAGCCCGGAAAGCGGGATGCCGCGGGCAACGCCGCCGATCGCTCCGCCCCGCGGACCGGTCATCAGCACCTCGCCCTGCACGATGGGTATGGCGCTGATCACGCCGGGAATCCGCTGAAGGCGTTTCGTGACGTCGCGGTAGTCGCTGATCGGATGGCCGGCGCCGTAGAGGCCGATATCGCCGTTCAGGCCCAGGATTTGCGCCAGCAATTCCTGCCGGAAGCCGTTCATTACGCTCATCACGATGATCAGCGTGGCCACACC
>DASTAF010000026.1:0-4339 GCA_035713005.1 Acetobacteraceae bacterium | reverse complement strand
AGGGCGCCGCGCCTGCACGCATTCTCCCTGCGCTCGGGGCAGACTCTCCGGCTGCTTTCCAAGGCGGAAGGCAGGGCCGCCGCCCATGTCGATGTGGACGTGCCGCTGAAGAAGCATGTCAAGGTGAAGGACGTCGCCCTCGTCCTTTCCGGGCATCTGGCGGATTTCTCCCTGCCGCTTCCGCTTGGTTCGCTTGCCCTCCGCGATGGCGCGGTGCGGCTCGATGCCGATATCCATCATCTCCGCCTGGCAGGCAGCGCGATGCTGGCGGATGAGCCATCCCGCTTCTCAGGGGAGGTAGGGTTTGACAGGAAGGCGCAGGATTTCAACCTCCGGCTGTGCACGATTCTGGACCGGCGGCTGCTCGCCCAGGCCGGGCTGAGCGCCGGGTTCTGGAGCGCGGGTTCCGCCCCGTTGACCGTGAGGCTCGGCGGTGCGCCGGGCGGCACGCGACTTGCCTTGCGGGCCGATCTGGCGGGGGCGGTTGTGACTTTCCCCGCGCTCGGCTGGGCGAAGCAGGCGGGCGCGCCGGGGACGGCCGCTCTCGATCTCCTCTTGCCGAGGAACGGGCCGGAGGAAATCGAGCGCATCGCCGCGAGCGCGCCGGGATTCGCTCTTGCGGCACGGGGGGATGGGGCGTCGCTCGATCTGGGCACTCTCGATGTCGGGCGGAGCCGGACGAGCGGCAAGATCACCCCGCCCGCGCGGCCCGGCGCGCCATGGATGGTGGCGCTGGCCGGGCCGGTGCTCGATCTCTCCGCAGCGTTGAAGACGACGCAAACCTCGTCCGCGCCAGGAAAACCGGCTTCCAGGCCGCTCTCCTGGCAGTTGCGCGGCGCTTTCGATCACGTGCTGCTGCGCAGGAGGCCCATCCCCGGCGGGCTGACGGCGCTGCATGTCCACGTCCTGGGGACAGGCGGCTGGATCGGCTCGCTCCATGCCACCGGGCTGCTGGACGGTAGCCATCCCATCACTCTCGCCATGGCGCCCGGGCGGGGCGGGCAGGCCATTTCCCTCAGGACCAGCGATGGCGGCGCCCTGCTGGACGCGCTCGGCATGACCAACGACATCCAGAACGGCGATCTCGACTTCACCGCCGAGCGGGCGATGGGGCGCATGAGCGGGCGCGCGGTGATGACCGGTTTCAGGCTGCGCCACGCGCCTCTGATCGGCAAGATCTTGCAGGGGATGACGCTGTACGGCGTGCCGGAGGCGGCATCCGGCCCCGGCCTCGCCTTCAGCCGGCTGACCGCCCCCTTCACCCTCTATAATCATGTCCTGACCATTGAGCGGGGTCGCGCCTTCTCGGCCTCGCTGGGGCTGACGGCGGCCGGCAGGGTGGATCTCGCGCGCGGCCTTTGCGATCTTTCCGGCACCATCGTCCCCGCCTATGCGCTGAACAGCCTGCCGGGGCGGATTCCCCTGCTCGGCCGCCTGTTCAGGACCACCAAGGGCAGCGGCCTGTTCTCCGCCCGCTACACGGTGGATGGGCTGCTCGCGGCGCCACATATCGTCGTCTATCCGCTGGCGGCGCTGGCGCCAGGCGCGCTGGGCGGGATTTTCGGCCATGGCCCTGCGCGCAGGGATTGAAAGCTGGTTTTGGATGGCGGCCAAACTCGCGTAAAGAGCATGCACAGGCTGGAAATGGTGAAGTCATGAAGCTTCTTGTCCCCGTCAAGCGGGTGGTGGACTACAACGTGAAGGTCCGGGTGAAGTCGGATGGCAGCGGGGTCGAGACCTCCGGCGTGAAGATGTCGATGAACCCGTTCGACGAGATTGCCGTCGAGGAGGCGGTGCGGCTCAAGGAGAAGGGCATCGCCACCGAGATCGTCGCCGTCTCCATGGGCCTCGCCGCCTGCCAGGAGACGCTGCGCACCGCGCTCGCTATGGGAGCGGATCGCGGCATACTGGTGGAAACCGATGTGGAATTGCAGCCGCTCGCGGTGGCGAAACTGCTGCGCGCCATCATCGAGAAGGAACAGCCCAGGCTGGTCATCATGGGCAAGCAGGCTATCGACGACGACATGAACGCGACCGGACAGATGCTGGCCGCCCTGCTCAACTGGCCGCAGGGCACCTTCGCGAGCAAGCTCGTTATCGAGGGCGAAACGGCGCGGGTGACGCGCGAGATCGATGGCGGGCTGGAAACCGTCGCCTTGAAGCTGCCTGCGGTGGTGACGACCGATCTGCGCCTGAACGAGCCGCGCTACGCTTCGCTGCCGAACATCATGAAGGCGCGCAAGAAGCCGATCGAGACGCTCAGACCCGCCGATCTCGGCGTCGATCCCGCGCCGAGGCTTTCGGTGCTGAAGGTGACAGAGCCGCCGAAGCGCGGCGCCGGGGTGAAGGTGAAGACCGTGCAGGAGCTGGTCGAGAAACTCCGCAACGAAGCGAAGGTAATTTAAGAGATGACCGTTCTGGTTCTGCTCGAGCATGACGGCAAGTCCATCAAGCAGCCGGCGCGCAGCGCCGTGACGGCGGCGGGAAGGCTGGGGCCGGTCCACGCGCTCGTCGCCGGGCGCGGTGTCCGGGCGGCGGCGGAGGCGGCGGCACGGCTGCCGGGGGTGGAGACGGTTCTGCTCGCCGATGCGCCGCAATACGAGCACGCGCTGGCGGAACCGCTGGCGGCGCTGATCGTCGCCCTCGCGGACCGCTACACCCATATCCTGGCGGCGGCGACGGCCATCGGCAAGAACGTGATGCCACGCGCCGCGGCGCTGCTAGACGTGCAGCCGATCAGCGACATCTCCGAGGTGGTGGACGCGGACATCTTCGTCCGCCCCGTCTATGCCGGCAATGCGCTGGCGACGGTGAAATCCTCCGACCCCAGGAAGGTGATCACCGTGCGGGCGGCAAGCTTCGATCCCGTGCCGGCGGAGGGCGGCTCGGCATCCATCGAGGAGGTTCCGCCCGCCGGATCGGCGGATGGCTCGGAATTTCTCGGCGCCGAACTCTCGAAGAGCGAGCGGCCCGAGCTGACGGCGGCGCGGATCGTGATTTCCGGCGGGCGCGGCATGCAGAACGGGGAGAACTTCGCCAAGTATCTGGACCCGATCGCCGACCGGCTGGGCGCGGCGGTGGGAGCCTCCCGCGCCGCGGTGGATGCCGGATTCGTGCCGAATGATTATCAGGTGGGGCAGACCGGCAAGATCGTCGCTCCCGAACTCTACATCGCCATCGGCATTTCCGGCGCCATTCAGCATCTGGCGGGAATGAAGGACAGCAAGGTGATCGTCGCCATCAACAAGGATGAGGAGGCGCCGATCTTCCAGATCGCCGATTACGGGCTGGTGGGGGATCTGTTCCAGCTTCTGCCGGAACTGCAAAAGGAGCTCGGCTGATGGCCGACCTCGCCCGGATCGGGGTGATCGGCGGCGGGCAGATGGGCAGCGGCATCGCTCATGTGGCGGCGCTGGCCGGGATCGATGTGGCGCTGGTCGATGCCGACGAGGCAGCGCTCGGCCGGGCGCGGGCGACGATCGGTAAGAATCTGGACCGGCAAGTGGCCAAGCAGGAGGTAAGTGCCGGGGATAAGGAGGCGGCGCTCAAGCGGATCGCCATGAGCCGCGACCTTGCCGCGCTCGGCGGCTGCGAACTGGTGATCGAGGCGGTGCCGGAGCGCGAGGAGATCAAGCGCGCCGTCTTCGCCAGCCTGCTGCCGCATGTTTCGCCGGACTGCATCCTCGCCTCGAACACCTCCTCCATCTCCATCACCCGGCTGGCGGCGGGAACGGACCGGCCGGAAAAATTCATTGGCATGCACTTCATGAATCCGGTGCCGGTGATGAAGCTGATCGAGGTGATCCGCGGCATCGCAACCTCGGATGCCACTTTCGAGGCGGTGATGACCCTGGGTGCGCGCATGGGCAAGACCATGGCGGTGGCGCATGATTTCCCCGGCTTCATCGTCAACCGCATCCTGATCCCGATGATCAACGAAGCGGCCTATGCCTTGCATGAGAGGGTGGGAGACGTGACCTCCATTGACGCGGCGATGAAGCTGGGCGCCAACCACCCGATGGGGCCGCTGACGCTCGCCGATCTGATCGGGCTGGATACCTGCCTGGAGGTGATGCGCGTGCTGCATCAGGGCCTGGGCGATTCCAAGTACCGCCCCTGCCCGCTTCTGGTGAATTACGTGGATGCCGGCTGGCTGGGGCGCAAATCCGGCCGGGGTTTCTATGACTATTCCGGCAGTTCCCCCACCCCCACGCGCTGATTGACTTTCGGCAGCGGCGGCGTTACCTCCCGCCGCACCACCGGGGCGGCGTAGCTCAGTGGTAGAGCAGGGGAATCATAATCCCTTGGTCGGTGGTTCAAATCCGCCCGCCGCTACCAG
>DASTAF010000025.1:0-4150 GCA_035713005.1 Acetobacteraceae bacterium | reverse complement strand
GCCTCGCTCGGCATTCCCGTCGAGTTTCCCGAACCGGCGCTGGAGGAGGCCGGGCGGGCCCGCGGCGTGCGCCTCGGCAGGCGGACCGATCTGCGGGAGGTGCCGCTCGTCACCATCGATGGCGCGGATGCGCGGGATTTCGACGATGCCGTCTTCGCGGAGCCGGATGGGGACGGATTCCGCATCATCGTCGCCATCGCGGATGTCGCGCATTACGTGAAGCCGGGCTCGGTGCTGGACCGGACGGCCCGCGAGAGGGGCAACTCGGTCTATTTCCCCGACCGGGTGGTGCCGATGCTGCCCGAGGCGCTCTCGAACGGCTGGTGCAGCCTGAAGCCGCGCGAGGATCGCGGCTGCCTGTTCGTGGAGATGCGGATCGGCGCGGATGGCGCCAAGCACAGCCACCACTTCGGCCGCGGCCTGATGCGCAGCGCCGCCCGCCTCACCTACGAGCAGGTGCAGGCGGCGCACGAGGCGGGGGAAGATGCCGGGATCGGGGCGGGCGCGCTCGGTCATCTCTATGCCGCCTATCGCGCTCTCGCCGCCGCGCGCGAGCGGCGCGGCACCCTCGATCTCGACCTGCCGGAGCTGCGGATCACGCTGGACGATCAGGGGCATGTGAGCGGCGTGCAGCCGCGCGCGCGGCTGGACAGCCACCGGCTGATCGAGGAGTTCATGATTCTCGCCAATGTCGCGGCGGCGGAGGAACTGGAACGGCTCAACCTCCCCTGCATGTACCGCATCCATGCCCCGCCCTCACCCGAGAAGCTGGACGCGTTGCGCTCCCTGCTCGGCACGCTCGGCATTACGCTGAAGCCCGGCGATAGGCTGCATCCGCGCGATCTCGACCATGCGCTGAAACTCGTGGCCGACACCGATGCGGCGCCGCTGATCAACGAGGCGGTGCTGCGCAGCCAGTCCCAGGCGGAATATTCGCCGGAGAATATCGGCCATTTCGGCCTGGCGCTGCGCGCCTACGCGCACTTCACCTCGCCGATCCGCCGCTATGCCGATCTGCTGGTGCACCGGGCGCTGATCGCCGGGCTGAAGCTGGGCGCGGATGGGCTCGCCGAGGCGGATGCGGCGCAGTTCGACGCCACCGCCGCCCATATCACCGCCATGGAGCGCCGGGCCACCGACGCCGAGCGGCAATCGGCGGATCGCTACCTGGCGGCCTATCTTTCGGGGCGGGTGGGAGAGGAGTTCGCGGCGCGGATCTCCGGCGTCTCGCGCTTTGGCCTGTTCGTCACCCTGGCCGATACCGGCGCCAGCGGCTTCGTTCCCATGGCCATGCTGCCGGATGATTTCTGGCATTACGACGAGGCGCGGCAGGCGCTTTCCGGCAAGCGGAGCCGCCGCGTGTTCAGCCTGGCCGATCCGGTCACGGTGCGGCTGGAAGAGGCGCGGCCGGTGACGGGAGGAATGGTGTTTTCGCTGGCCGGAACCCCGCGGACAAACGGGCCACAGGTGGCCAAGCGCGCCGGCAAGCCGGGGCGGAAGGGCCACTCCGGGGCAGCCAAACCCAGGGCGGCGCCGAAAGGCAAGGCCAGACGGTGAGATATCTGCGCTTCATCGCGCTGTTCTGCTGCATGCTGCCGATGATGAGCCCGGGCGCCTCGGCCTCTCCCGCTTTCGATCCGGCCGAAGCCGGGGCGGTCTGGGGCAGCGCCCTGGCCTTCATCGCGCCGCGCACGCTGGAGCCCCTCAGCATGCCGCAGATGGCGGTATGGGGGCTGGGCGGGCTGACCGCGCTGGACCCCGATCTGACGGTGAGGTTCCAGGAGGGACGGCTGGTTCTTTACGGCCCGGACCGCATCCTCTACGCGGCGCCGGCGCCGCCCCCGCAGAATCCCTCCGCCTGGGGCAATGTCTGCGCCGCCATCGCCGCCCGGGCCTTCGCCGCCTCGGCCGCCCTGCAGCGGGCCGGCACCCAGGGCGTCATCCGCAGCTTCTTCGACGAGCTGTTCAACCATTTCGATCCCTATTCCCGCTACGAGGCGCCCGCCGAGGCGGCGCGGGACGAATCGATGCGCCTCGGCCAGGACGGGGTGGGGCTGACCCTCGCGCGCGCCAGGGGCCATGTGGTGATAGCGCGGGTGGCGCCCGATAGCCCGGCGGACGATGCCGGCATCCGGGAAGGCAGCGTCGTCCTGGCGGTGAACCGGCATCCGGTTTCCCATGCCTCCGTTTCCTCCCTGAACGCGGCCTTGACGGGGCCGGAGGGCGCGGTGGTGGAGATCACCCTCAGGGGGCATCGGGGCAGGCCGGCCTCCTTCAGCCTGGCCTGCGCCCGCGTGCCGGTGCAGACGGTCTTCGGCTCCGTGCGCGGATCGCTCGCGATGATCCGGATCACCGGCTTCGACCGTGACACCTCGGCGCAGTTCGCCGCCATGCTCGCCGGGCTGATGGCGGCGGAGCCGCGGCCGCGGGGGGTGGTGATCGATCTGCGCGGCAATCGCGGCGGGCTTCTGCGCCAGGCCGCGCTGACCGCCGATACGCTGCTCGCCCAGGGCACGATCATCCGTACCGAGGGGCGCGATCCGCCGGCCAACAAGGTCTGGCATGCCGAGGGCGCCGATCTCGCCCAGGGCCTGCCGGTGATCGTGCTCGTCGATGGCCAGACCGCCAGCGCAGCGGAGGTGTTCTCGGCGGCGCTTGCCGATAACGACCGCGCGGTGGTGGTGGGCAGCTCCACCCTCGGCAAGGGGCTGGTCCAGAGCGTGACGGCGCTGCCCGGCGGCGGCGAACTGTTCGTGACCTGGAGCCGGATGATCGCGCCGCTGGGCTGGCCGTTGCAGGGATTGGGCGTGCTGCCGCAGGTCTGCACCAGCCTCGGCATCGACATGGTGCGGCGGCAGCTGGCGTCGCTGCGGGAAGGCCGCAATCTCATGGCCAGGACGCTGATGCAGGCGCGCTCGGCGCGGGCGCCCATGCCCCTGCCGGAAGTGCTGGCGATTCGCGATTCCTGCCCCGCCGTGGTGGGCGGCAACGGCGATCTCCGCGCCGCCCGGACATTGATCGATGATCCCTTCGCCTATCGCTCCGCCCTGATCCCGCGCCTGGCGCGGCGCCGCCCGCATGCCCGGCTTACGAGGTCCGGGGCTTGACCCGCTCCGCGCTCATGCGTCATAGGGTGGCGCTACGGAGTGGCATTTCATGGCAAAAACCAACACAGTTCAGATCAAGCTTCTTTCCACCGCCGATACCGGCTTCTTCTACGTGACCAAGAAGAACGCCAAGGCGCAGACCGGCAAGCTTGAGTTCCGCAAGTACGATCCGGTCGTGCGCAAGCACGTCCCGTTCAAGGAAGCCAAGATCAAGTAGGGCTGCTTCAGGCAGGCCGGCCGGTCGTATCAGGATCGGCCGGCGCTTCTCCGAACACCCCGGCGAAGGCCTCGCGCAGTGCCGCATCCGCCTGCGCCATCGTGACAGTTCGCCCTAGTGCGGCGAGCGAGGTGACGCCGTGCTGGCTGATCCCGCAGGGCACGATGCCGGCGAAATGCCCCAGATCGGGCGCCACGTTCAGCGCAATGCCGTGCCAACTCACCCAGCGCGTCACCCGCACGCCGATGGCGGCGACCTTCGATTCGGCCCCGCTGACAGGGTCGCTCACCCAGATTCCCACCCGCCCGGCGCGCCTCTCCCCCTTCACCTCGAAGGCGGCGAGGGTGCGGATCAGCCATTCCTCCAGTCCCCAGACGAACTGCCGCACGTCCCGCGCCGGAACCAGCCCATGCGGCCTCGTCAGGTCGAGCATGACATAGGCGACGCGCTGCCCCGGCCCGTGATAGGTCCATTGCCCGCCGCGCCCGGCCCGATAGGTGGGAAATTCTCCGGGCGCCCGCAGATCCTGGGCTCTGGCCGATGTTCCGGCCGTGTAGAGGGGCGGATGCTCGACGAGCCAGACCCGCTCCGCCGCCTGCCCCTCGCGAATCGCCGAGACTCGCGCCTGCATGGTGTCCAGCGCCGCCTGATACGGGGTTAGACCCTCGCTCGCGGCCCAGTCGATGCGATTGCTTATTGCTGTGCCGGCTTCCATCGGCTATACGCCGCCAATCCCGGCATGGGTCACGGTGCGGTCGTGGCGAAATGGTAGACGCGCAAGCTTGAGGTGCTTGTGGGGGAAACCCTGTGGAAGTTCGAATCTTCT
>DASTAF010000024.1:0-4692 GCA_035713005.1 Acetobacteraceae bacterium | reverse complement strand
TTTATGATTTTCTGCTGGACCAGCGACCAATCGTCATCGACGTTCCAGCATAACCATGGCCGGGTGATTCCCGAGAATACCGCTTTCCATCCTTCGGCTATTTGAACGACTTCCTGGAGACTGATCCCTAAAGCGCGGAATGCTCTCCAGTTTCCCTGTCCGACATGGGCGAGATCCACCTCATACGGATGCTGATCGTAATATTTTTGATCAGCGAAATTCTTCGGAACAGCCAGCATCGGACGTTCTCCTTGATCCGCAAATCATGGGTTGCATTTGCATGCGGCCTGCGCCCCAGGATTTCAGGAAATCCATTCAACCAGTATTCATCGCTTATTTACCGCAGGTTGAGTAATTGCTTAATAACCACCTCTGCTTCTTAATAGCGGATCTAGATATCACGCTGCTACCATTTTTATAGCATGCTCTATTTTTCGCTGGAATCCTATTCTGGACTGTTCTAAGACTAAAAGTGAAGATCGTTGCTTCCTCAACAAAAGGTTGTATTCCTTCATTCAGGGGAGGTTCAGACGCCTTAGAGTATATAAAGAAGCTGTTAAATAATAATGAGGTTGAACATCTGCCGGTTGCAGTAAAGATCCGGCCACGGAGGGAATTCGTCTTGACTCGCGTAGCGTTAATCGGAGCGGGATATATCTCCCGCGTTCATGCCGAGGCCATCCGCCTGATCCCCGGCATCAATCTCGCGGCGGTGATCGATCCCATGCCAGGCAATGCTCAGGCGCTCGCGCGCGAGCATCATGTTCCGCTGATCTTTCATTCCGTGCAGGAGGCCTTGGCCGCGGATGCGTTCGACCGCGCCCATGTGCTGGTGCCGCCGGACCAGCACGCGGCGGTTGCGCAGGCACTGCTCGCCGCCGGAAAGCCGGCGCTGGTCGAGAAACCGCTGGCCGCCTCCCATTCCGCCTGCGAGGAACTGGCCGAGCAGGCCGCGGCCCAGGGCGTGACGCTCGGCGTCAACCAGAATTTCGTCCATCATCCCGCCTTCAGGAAGCTGCGCGACTTCATCGGCCAGCGCGGCCTCGGCCGGCCCAATCACATTGCCTGCATCTACAACATGCCGCTGCGCCAGCTCAGCGCGCGCCAGTTCCGCCACTGGATGTTCGCGGCTCCCGGCAACCTGCTGCTGGAGCAGGCCGTGCATCCGCTTTCGCAGATCGCCGCCCTGGCGGGCGAGATCAGCGATATCCGCGTGTTGCGCGGCACGCCCTTCTCCGCCGGTTCCCAGACGATCTATCCGAGCTTCGACGCGATTCTCGGCGGCGCCAGGCTGACCGCCTCGCTGCGGTTCGCGGTGGGTCAGGCCTATCCGCTCTGGCAGCTCAGCGTCGTCTGCGATGACGGCATGGCGGTTGCGGACATGCTGGGCAACCGGTTCTACACCGTCACCCGCACGCGCTGGCTGGAGGTGGTGGACAATATCGCCTCGGCGGCGCGGACCGCCGGCGCCATGGTGGGCGCCAGCCTCCTCAATGGCTGCGACTATGGATTGTCGATGCTCCGGCTGAAGAAGCGGAATGATCCTTTCCTGCAGAGCATGGTCGGCAGCATCCGCGAGTTTCATGCCGCGGTCGATGCCGGACACCCGCCTCAGCTCGACGCGCGGTTCGGCGCGATGCTGGTCGAGACATGCGAGCGTATCGCGGATCAGGGGTTCGAGCCGGTTCGTCCGCCTGTCCGTTCCCCCGCGGCCCCGAGGCTGGCGGAGGCGCCGGCGGCGCGCCAGCCCGCCGCCATCGCCATCCTCGGCGGCACGGGGTTCATCGGCACGCATCTCGTGCAGCGCTGCCTCACCGAGAGCATCCCCGTCTCCATTCTGGCGCGCTCGACGCAGGCGCTGCCGGAATTCTTCGACGATCCGCTGGTCACGCTGCATGCGGGCAGCATCACCGACCCGGCCGCCGTCGATGCGGCGATCGAGGGCGTCTCGATGGTGGTGAATCTGGCGCATGGCGGCGGTTCCGGCAGCCGGGAGCAGATCACCGCCGCGATGGTCGGCGGGGCGGAGGTCGTGGCGCGGGCCTGCCTGCGGCACGGCGTCAGCCGCCTCGTCCATGTCGGGTCGATCGCCTCGCTCTATCTCGGCCCGCAACCGCAGCCGGTCACCGGCGGCACGCCGCCGGACCCGCTTCATGAGCAGCGCGCCGATTACGCGCGGGCCAAGGCGCTGTGCGACCGCATGCTGCTCGACATGCACGCGCGGCTCGGCCTGCCGGTCGTCATCCTGCGCCCCGGCCTGGTGGTGGGCGAAGGCGGCATCGCCCTGCATAGCGGGCTCGGCTTCTTCAACAACGACCAGCATTGCCTGGGCTGGAATGGCGGGCGCAATCCTCTTCCCTTCGTGCTGGCCGAGGATGTCGCCGACGCGATCCTGCGCGCCTGCCGGGCCGAGGGGGTGGCGGGCCGCTGCTACAACCTCGTCGGCGATGTGCGGCCGGATGCGCGCGCCTATATCGCAGCGCTCGGCGCCGCCATGCAGCGGCCGCTGAAATTCCACCCGCAGGCGCCGCTCGGCCTGTTCGCGAGCGAACTGGGCAAATGGGCCATCAAGCGGGCGGGAGGGCGGAATCCGGCGCTGCCATCGCGGCGGGACATCCTCTCCCGCGGCCTGAGCGCGACCTTCGACTGCAGCGACGCCAAGCGCGATCTGGGATGGCTGCCGGTTTCCGATCCGGCGGCCTTTCATGACCGCGCAATCCGCGTGCACGCGTCTTGACCCCCGCGCGCCCCCTGACGCTGCTCAGCGTCTTCTCCACCTTCGCCGTGGGAGGGCCGCAGGTGCGCTTCGCCGCCCTCGCCAACCATTTCGGGCGGCGCTATCGCCATCTGGTCGTCGCGATGGATGGGGCGACGGCGGCGCGCGAGCGGCTCGATGCCGGGCTGGACATCGATTTCCTGCCGGTGGCGCCGCGCCAGGGAAAGACCTTCGGCAACCTGCCGCCCTTCTACCGGATGCTGCGCGCGCTGCGCCCGGACATGCTGGTGACCTACAACTGGGGCGCGATCGACTGGGCGCTCACCAATCTGGCGGCCGGGATACGCCATGTTCATATCGAGGATGGGTTCGGGCCGGAGGAGGCGGAACGCCAGTTGCCGCGCCGCGCCCTGATCCGCCGCCTGACGCTCCGGCGGAGCATGGTGGTCCTGCCGTCGCGCACGCTGGAGCGGATCGCCCTCGATGACTGGCGCCTGCCGCACGCGCGTCTGCGCTACGTTCCAAACGGCATCGACCTGGAGCGGCTCGGGACGCCTGGTTCCGGATGGCGGGAGCGGTTCGCGGGCGAAGGCCCGGTGGTCGGCACCGTGGCGGCGTTGCGGCCGGAAAAGGCCCTGGACCGCCTGCTGCGCGCCTTTGCCGCCCTGCCCGGCCCGGCCGGGCTGGTGATCGCCGGCAATGGCCCCGCCCGCCCGGGACTGGAACGGCTGGCAGCCGAACTGGGCGTCGCGGAGCGCGTATATTTCCCTGGCCATGTGAGCGAGTTGGGCGCGCTCTACAGTGCCTTCGACATATTCGCCTTGTCCTCCGACACGGAACAGATGCCGCTTTCGGTGATCGAGGCGATGGCAGCGGGCCTGCCCGTCGCGGCCACGGATGTGGGCGATGTGCGCCTGATGGTCGCGCCCGAGAATGCCGGATTCATCGGCCCCAGGGATGATGGCGCGCTGGCACGATCGCTTGGCCGCCTGATCGGCGATGCCGAACTGCGGACAAGGCTGGGTGCCGCGAATCGCGCCAAGGCGGCGGCCGAGTATGATGAGCGGGTGATGTTCGCCACCTATGGCGCCCTGTTCGACGGGGCGGAGCTTACGCTGCCTGCCAGCCGCCTGCTCTCCGCTTGCGCGGCCTGAATGGTTTTGGCTTCCTTCTGACAGGGTTTTTACCGGACGGTAACCTTTGTTTCGTAGTTTCTAACCGAAAACCAAGGGTATTTCCGGTATGAGTGAAGTTCTGCTTGCGTCCAGGCTGACTGAGCGCCTCATCGAGCCGTCCCGCCCCTTTGCTCCCGCGGGCGAGGTGAGGCTCGGAGAGCAGAATCAGGCAAAGGCAGAGGATTGGGGATTGCTGGCGCCGCACCGGAGCACGGTGCCGATCTCGCATATCCGGGTGCGTGATGCCGTGCTCGATCCGCCAACCGGCCTCGTCTTCAGTAACGGCGAGATCGTCGAGCGCCTGCGCTACAATCTTTATCCAGGTGAGGAGGAGGCTGCGCGGAAGCGGATTAGCGGCAATCCCATACGGATTTCAGACCGGCCCTGCTTCCTCGGATTCAACCGCTTCTGCGCCGGCAATTAATTTTGCTGGATATTAAAGCAATCGTTCAAATTTATGTATGATATTGAAGTATTGCCAAAGGTTTCGACTAGATGAGCGAATCTGCCATTGACGCCGGAGACGATCTTCCCGTTTGGAGCGATGCTGCCGGCGATGCTGCTGCCGAGGGCGCTCAGTCCGACCGCCTGCTCAGCCAAGCCGAGATCGACAGCCTTCTTGGCCTGAACTGCAGCACTGCCGGAAGCGAAAGCCTTTCCGGCATGGAGCGGATCATAAGTCCTGGTATCGTCTCCTACGAGCGCCTGCCGATGCTGGAGATCGTGCTCGACCGCCTTGTGCGGATCATGACCATATCCTTGCGTAATTTTGCCAACACCAATGTAGAGGTTAGTTTAGAT
>DASTAF010000023.1:0-2600 GCA_035713005.1 Acetobacteraceae bacterium | reverse complement strand
CTGAAGCCGTTGGGCCTGCTGCCCTGGGCCGATCCGCCTGGCGAACTCGGTAACTTTAAGAAACTTTAAGGTTTTAGCATAATGGGACAGGCGGGCGCGCGCAAGCATTCCTTGCCGGTCTCCTGGCACCCCCTGGCGCGGCGGCGCGGTTCGGCATACCTCCGCCCCATGGCCCGCGATCCGGACGTTCCCGATCTTTTTGGTTCCGAACCGGCACCCGGCAATGCCGGGCGGCGGGCCTCGCCGCTGGCGGAGCGGCTGCGCCCGCGCGCGCTGGCCGAGGTGGCCGGGCAGGAGCATCTGACCGGCCCGCAGGGCAGCCTGACCCGGATGCTGGAGCGCGGCAGCCTCGCCTCGATGATCCTCTGGGGGCCGCCCGGCGTGGGCAAGACCACCATCGCCCGACTGCTCGCCGCCAGCGCCGATCTGACCTTCGTGCAGATTTCGGCGGTGTTCTCCGGCGTCGCCGATCTCAAGCGGGTGTTCGAGGAAGCCGCCCGGCGGCGGCGCACCGGCTCCGGCACCATGCTGTTCGTCGATGAGATCCACCGGTTCAACCGCGCCCAGCAGGACGGATTCCTGCCGGTGGTGGAGGATGGGACGATCATCCTGGTCGGCGCCACCACGGAGAATCCCTCCTTCGCGCTGAACGGGGCGCTGCTCTCGCGCTGCCAGGTGCTGGTTCTGCGCCGGCTGGACGACGCGGCGCTGGAAAGCCTGCTCCACCGGGCCGAGGCCGCCGGCACGGCCCTGCCGCTGACCGGCGAGGCGCGGGCCAGCCTGCGGGCCATGGCGGATGGCGATGGCCGCGCCCTGCTCAACATGGCCGAGCAGATCATCGCCGCCCGCCCGGCGGCGCCGCTGACCCCGGCGCAGCTTTCCGATCTGGTGGTGCGGCGAGCAGCCCTCTACGACCGCGACCGCGAGGAGCATTACAACCTGATCTCGGCGCTGCATAAATCCATGCGCGGCTCCGACCCGGACGCGGCCCTTTACTGGCTGGCGCGGATGCTGGCCGGCGGCGAGGATGCGCGTTACATCGCCCGCCGCGTCACCCGCTTCGCCGCCGAGGATATCGGCCTCGCCGACCCGCAGGCCCTGCCGCAGACCCTCGCCGCCTGGGACGCCTATGAGCGGCTGGGCAGCCCGGAGGGGGAACTCGCCATCGCCCAGGCGGTGCTCTATTGCGCCACCGCGCCGAAATCCAACGCCGCCTACAAGGCGCTGGGCGCCGCGCGCCGGGCCGCCCAGGAAACCGGCAGCCTGATGCCGCCCGCCCATATACTGAACGCGCCGACGAGGCTGATGCGCGATCTGGGCTATGGCGCGGGCTATGAATATGATCACGATGCCGAGGAAGCCTTCTCCGGCCAGAATTATTTCCCGGACGGCATGGAGCGGGTGGAGTTCTACCGCCCGGCGGGGCGCGGGGCGGAGGCGGAATTGCGCAAGCGGCTGGCCCATTGGGCGAAACTGAGGAACGAACGGTCATGAGCGCGGAAACCAGGATCGTCGCCGAGGACGAGGCGGAGATGCGGCTCGACCGCTATCTGCGCCGCCACCATCCGGGGCTCGCCCAGAGCGCCATTCAGAAATTCTGCCGCACCGGGCAGATCCGCATCGACGGGAAGCGGGCCGAGGCCTCCGACCGGCTGGCGCCGGGGCAGGAAATCCGCATCCCGCCGCTTTCCGAGGCGCCGAAGCCGCGCGAGAAAGCCCGGCAGACCATCGCGCTCGACGCCCACGAGGCGCGCGACCTCGCCGCCCGGATTCTCTACCGGGACGAGGATGTGATGGTGATCGACAAGCCCTCCGGCCTCGCCACCCAGGGCGGCAAGGGCATCGCCCTGCACCTGGACGGCATGCTGGACGCGCTGCGCTTCGGGGCGGAGGAGCGGCCGCGGCTGGTCCACCGGCTGGACCGCGACACGTCCGGCGTGCTGGTCCTGGCCCGGAACGCTTTCGCCGCCGGCAGGCTCGCCGCCGCCTTCCGGGGCCGGGACGCGGAGAAGCTCTACTGGGCGCTGGTGTCAGGAAGGCCCATTCCGCTCGAAGGGCAGATCGACCTGCCGCTCGCCCGCATCAACACCACCCATGGCGCCCGCACCGGCCCGGCGGGGCGCGGCGAGGAAGGCGCCGCCCGCGCGGTGACCGATTACGCCACCCATGAATATGCGGGCGGCAAGTTCTCCTGGCTCGATCTCTCGCCGCTGACCGGGCGGACGCACCAGCTTCGCGCCCATTGCGCGGCGCTCGGCACCCCGATCCTGGGCGATCATGCCTATGCGGGCGGGCGCGCCACCGCCGAGGGCTTCGAGGACCGGCTGCATCTGCACGCGCGGCGGATCGCCCTGCCGCATCCCAGGGGCGGCATGCTCATGGTCGAGGCGGAACTGCCGCCGCACATGAAGGCGAGCTTCGCCCGGCTCGGTTTCGCCGCGCCGCCCGCCGCGAAGCCGGCGCGCCGCCGCGGGTGACGGCGCCATCACCCGATCGTGAGGCGGCAACGGATTGGCGGCGGGACGGGCCCGTCGCATCTAGGCATGAATGACCGAACAGGCAGGCAAGCGCCGCATAGCTCCGTTTCTGCTCGCCGCCCT
>DASTAF010000022.1:0-6355 GCA_035713005.1 Acetobacteraceae bacterium | reverse complement strand
CGCCGAGCTGCGGATCGACGCGCCGCCGCCGGGGCTGGACCGCTCGACCTGGCTGCGGCTGAAGGCGGGAAAGATCGCCCCGGACCGCAAGCTCGACCTGCACGGGATGACGGCGGCGCGCGGCCATCACGCGGTGCTGGCGGTGCTGACCGACGCCGCCCGGTCCGGCCTGCGCTGCGTCGAGATCGTCACCGGGCGCGGCTCCGGCGAGGGCGGGGTGCTCAGGCGCGAATTGCCGTTCTGGCTGAACCTGCCGGACTTGCGGCCCCTGATCCTGGCGGTTTCCTATCCCCACGCCGCCAACCAGGGCGCGGTGCGGGTGCTGCTGCGGCGGATGCGCTGAACGCCTTACGCGGCCTCGCGCTTCAGCGCCGCGTCGATCAGGCCGATGGTCGGGTGGATGCCGTAAAGGGCGATGAAGCCGCCGAAGCGCGGCCCCTCGCTCTGGCCGAGCAGCACCTGATAGAGGCAGCCGAACCAGTCCTTCAGCGAGGCGAAGGGGTGCCGCTTGCCCACCTCGTAGACGAGGGTCTGGACCGCCTCGGCATCCGCCCCTTCCGGCAGGGCGGCGAGCGCCCCGGCCAGATCGGCCAGCGCCGCGCGCTCGGTTTCGGTGGGCGCCCGGTAACGCTTGGTCGGGCGGACGAAATCCTGGTAGTAGCGCACCGCGTGATCGACGAGCTGCGCCAGGAAGGGGGCGGATTCCGGCGTCGCCCCCGGGCGGTAGGCGCGGATGAAGCCCCAGAGCAGGTCGGGCGTCTCGGCATTCACCACGGAAGCCAGGTTCAGCAGCATGCCGAAGCCGACCGGGCTTCCCGCATCCCTGGGGATGCGCCCGGCATGGATGTGCCAGGCGGGGTTGAGCCGCGCCTCGCCCTCGCCCTTGCCCTTGCCGTCCCGCAGAGCCTCGACATTGGCGACATATTCGTCCGCCGCCTTGGGGATCACGTCGAAATAGAGGCGCTTGGCCCGCTGCGGGGCGTTGAACATGAACTGGGAGAGGCTTTCGGGCGGGGCGTAGCGCAGCCAGTCCTCCACCGACAGCCCGTTGCCCCTCGACTTGCTGATCTTCTGCCCCTTCTCGTCGAGGAACAGCTCGTAGGTGAGGGTTTCGGGCGGCTCGGCGCCCAGGGCGCGGACGATGGCGGTGGAGAGCTTGACGGAATCGATCAGGTCCTTGCCCGACATCTCGTAATCGACGCCGAGGGCGAACCAGCGCATCGCCCAGTCCGCCTTCCATTGCAGCTTGGCGGCGCCGTCATAGATCGAGGTCTCGTAGGCGATGCCGGTTCCGGGATCGCGCCAGAGGACGCTGCCGGCATCGACATCGACCCGCTCGATCGGCACCTGCATCACCTGCCCGGTGCCGGGATGGATGGGCAGGATGGGCGAATAGGTCGCCCGCCGCTCCGGCCCCAGCGTCGGCAGGATGATGTCGCGGATGCGGTCATGCGCGGCGGCGACGGCGTGCAGCGCCCGGTTGAACCGGCCCGATGTGTAATATTCGGTCGAGGAGGCGAATTCGTACTCGAAGCCGAAGCTGTCGAGGAAGGCGCGCAGCCGGGCGTTGTTGTGGGCGCCGAAGCTGGGATGGGTGCCGAAGGGATCGGGGACGCGGGTGAGCGGCTGGCCGAGGAAGCCGCGCAGCATCTCCCGGTTCGGCACGTTGTCCGGCACCTTGCGCAGCGCGTCCATGTCGTCGGAGAAGGCGAGGAGGCGGGATTTCAGCCCGGTGAGTTCGTGGAAGGCGTGCCTGATCCATGAGGTGCGGGCGACCTCGCCGAAGGTGCCGATATGCGGCAGGCCGGAGGGGCCGTAGCCGGTTTCGAACAAGGCTTCCGATTTCCCGGTGCGGGCGAGGCGGCGCGCAACCCGCTCCGCCTCGCGGAATGGCCAGACATTGGGAACCGTGCTATGATCCTGGGTATCCTTGTTCATGACCCATCCTGTAAAAGCGCAGACTGACCCGGTCAAACCCGCTCCGTGCAGGGCCGGTCTGGCGAAAGCTCCCCTCTCCCGATGCCCGATTCCGCCTCCCCTCCGCGCCTGATGCTGCCGGATGCGCCCGTCCTGGTGGCGGGGCACGGGCGCGCGGCGCTGCTGACGCCGGATGGCGAGATCGCCACCCTTTCCGCCGCCGAGGCGCGGGCGCGGCTGCGCGATCTGCCGCCGCCGCTGGTGGTGCATGGGCCCGCCACGCTCAGGCGGCTGGGCGGGATTTCCATGCCGGTGCTGGACGTGCTGGAGCTGTTCGCCTTCGTTCTGCCGGCGCATGGGGCGGCGCCGACCGTGGGCGGGCTGGCGCGGGCGCTGGATTTCGATCCGCCCGGCTCGCTGGAGGCGGCGGCGGCGATGCTGCCTGATCTCGCCGGGGCGCTGCTCGGCCGCCTCGCCAACGGGCGGACGCTGAAGATGAACCGCCACGCGGCGGGGCTCGCGGCGCTGATGGGCCAGAATGGCTGGGCCTGGGCGCCCTTCGCCGCCGCCGCGCTCGGCGATCCGGAGGCGAGGCCGGACCGGGCGGCGCTGCGCCTGTGGCAGATCCTGCCGGAATGGGAGGACGAGGCGCCGCGGCCGCCGCCTTCCGCCCATCCGGTGAGGATGGAGGCGGCGCGCGCCCGGCTGGCGCGGCTGCTGGGCGAAGGGGCGGAGCCGCGCCCCAGCCAGTCCGACTATGCCTCCGCCGCCACCGGGGCGTTCGAACCCCGCGCCGAGGCGGGCGCGCCGCGCTGCGTGCTGGCGGAGGCGGGGACCGGCACCGGCAAGACGCTGGGCTATCTCGCCCCCGCCAGCCTGTGGGCGGAGGAGAACCAGGGGGCGGTGTGGATTTCCACCTTCACCCGGCATCTGCAGCGGCAGATCGAGCAGGAGGCGGCGAGGCTGGAGCCGGACGCGGCGCGGCGGCGGGCGCGGGTGGTGCTGCGCAAAGGGCGGGAGAACTATCTCTGCCTGCTCAATTACGAGGAATCGGCGAACGCGGCGCGCGGCGCCTCGATGGTGGCGCTGGGGCTGGTCGCGCGCTGGGGGCTGGCGAGCAACGATCACGACATCGCCGGCGGCGACCTGCCCGGCTGGTTCATGGAGCTGTTCGGCGGCTCGCTGCTGCTGCAGATCGCCGACCGGCGCGGCGAGTGCATCCACGCCGCCTGCCCGCACTGGAAGCGCTGCGCGATCGAGCATGTGATCCGCCGGGCGCGGAGGGCCGATCTGGTGGTCGCCAACCATGCGCTGGTGATGGCGCAGGCGGCCTGGGGCGGGCTGGACGATGCCAGCGTGCCGAGCCGCTACGTGTTCGACGAGGGGCATCATCTGTTCGACGCCGCCGATGCCGCCTTCTCCGCCGAGCTTTCCAGCATCGAGATGGCCGATCTGCGCCGCTGGATTCTGGGGGCGGAGGGCGGGCGTTCGCGGGCGCGGGGGATCGCGCGGCGGCTGGAGGATCTGGTCGCCGCCGATGAGAGCCTCGCCGCCCCGCTGGAGGCGGTGCTGATCGCGGCGCGCGCCCTGCCGGGGGCGGCCTATTTCGCCCGGCTGGCCGATTCCAATCAGGGCGAGCTGGACGCGGTGAATGCCGGCCCCGCCGCCGCCTTCCTCGCCGCGCTGGCCGCCCAGGCGCGGGCGCGGATGACGGCGCGGGATCAGGGCCCGGCGGGGATGGCGGCGGAGGCCGATCTCTATCCGGTGGAGCCGGAGCTGGCCGAGGCCGGGGCGGCGCTGGAACGCGCCCTCGCCCGGCTGCAGGCGCCGCTGGCGGCGCTGCGGGGCAGGCTGCTGGCAAGGCTGGACGAGGCGGGCGAGGAGATCGAGGAGGCCGAGCGCCTGCGCATCGAAGGCTTAGCGCGGAATATCGCCCGCCGCGCGCTCGACCGGCTCGCCGCCTGGCGGCGCATGCTGGCGGCGCTGGCCGCGCCCGCGCCGGAGCCGGGGCAGCGCCCGCACCACATCCTGTTCATCAGGCTGGGGCGGGATGCGGCGCTTCTGTCGCATCTGCTCGATCCGACGGCAGCCTTTGCCGAAACCGTCGCCACGCCCGCGCATGGCATGCTGATCACCTCGGCGACGCTGCGCGACGCGGCCAGCGCCGAGACGGATGCCGAGGCGGAATGGCGGGGCGCGGAGGCGCGCAGCGGCACGGCGCATCTGGCCGCCCCGGCGATCCGCGCCGCCTTCCCCTCCCCCTTCGACTATGCCAGCCAGACGCGCGTCTTCGTGGTGCGGGACGTGGCGCGCGACGACCCGGACGCGCTGGCGACCGCCTTCCGCACCCTGTTCCTCGCCTCCGGCGGCGGCGCGCTCGGCCTGTTCACCGCGATCAGCCGGCTGCGCGCCACCCATGCGCGCATCGCCCCGGCGCTGGATGAGGCGGGAATCCCGCTCTATGCCCAGCATGTCGACGCGATGGACAACGCCACGCTGGTCGATATCTTCCGCAGCGAGACGAATTCCTGCCTTCTGGGCACCGATGCGATGCGGGACGGGGTGGACGTGCCGGGAAACGCGCTGCGGCTGGTGGTGTTCGAGCGCACCCCATGGCCGCGCCCGGACATATTGCACCGGGTGCGGCGCACCCATCTCGCGGAGGGCAATCCGAAAGCCTATGAGGACGCCATCGTCCGCCTGCGGCTGCGCCAGGCCTTCGGCCGGCTGATCCGCCGGGCGGATGACCGCGGCGTGTTCGTGCTGATCGACCGCGCCATGCCCTCCCGCCTCAGGAGCGCCTTTCCGGAGGAGGTGGCGGTCGAGCCCCTGGGGCTGGCCGCGGCGATCGCCCGGACGCGGGATTTCCTCGGCGGGGCTGGCTAATTATCTGTCACCATTCGGCAACAGTTTCACTCAATGTCGCGGCGGACCCCCTCCGGCCGCTGCGCTCCGCCACCATGGCATGTAGTTTGCTGGCATACCGGTTCGGCTGAACATCGCGCCCGGCAGCCGCCAGGGACGCATGAGAGAGCGGAAGAACAAAACGGAGGCATTATGAGGTTCTCGCGTCTTCACCTTCTTGGCGCCGCGCTGGGCGCCGGGATTTCCATGCTGGCGGTCCAGTCGGCGCAGGCATCGATGAGCGGGCCGGCGCAGATCCAGATCGATGGCGGGCCGGTCGGCCCGCTGCAGATCAGCGGCGGGTTCGACGGCTACGGCTATGCGATGAGCAACGCCCAGTTCGGCACCAAGACCTCGGGCGTGCAGCTCGGCAACGCGCTGATCGAGCTGCAGAAGAACAGCGGCGTTCTGCAGTTCACCCTGGAGGTGGGGGCCTACAGCTCGTTCGTTCTCGGCTATCCGCCGGGCACGGCGACCGCCGGCGGACAGAATTATTTCTCCGAAAGCCCGCTCTATGCCGGCTATGTCACCCTGGCGCCCAGCTCGCATTTCAGCATCTCCGCCGGGCAGCTCAACTCGCTCGAAGGCTATGAGGGCGCGCAGGACTGGAACAACTACAACACCCTGGTCAGCGAGCTGTTCTATGTCGAGAACGCGCAGAACCGGGGCGTCGAGATCGCGGTGAACGGCGGCCCGGTGACGGCGACCATATCGCTCTCGGACGGCTATTTCACCAAGGTGACGAACTACGTCCAGTACCTGCTGACCTATGCCCCGAACACCAACAGCAGCTACAACCTGTTCGGCGCCTTCAACCTCGGCATCACCGGCCCGAACGTGAGCGGCATCGGCAACCTGCTGTACAATAATTCCAGCATGGTCGGCGCCTATTACACCTACACCAACGGCAACTTCACCATGACGCCGGAAGTGCAGTATCAGTACAACAAGACGATCAACAAATACGGCAATGCCGGCTACATCCTCGGCGGCCCGACCAGCAATATCGGCCTTGCCCTGTTCGCGGATTACCAGTTCGGCTCCAGCGGCCCGTGGTCGATCGGCAGCTTCGTGGAATATGCCTCCGAATCCTACAAGAAGGGCGCGGTCTATTCCGGGGTGACGCCGGATTACTTCGGCTTCGGCCCGGGCTCGAACCTTTACGGCGTCTCGGTCACCCCGACCTGGCAGTATAAGGACATCTTCGCCCGCGCCGATCTCGGCTTCATCCATGTGAATCCCGGATCGGGCGCGAGCGGCCCCTACGGGCAGAACGGCACGGCGCGGAACCAGCTGACCGGCCTGCTGGAAGCCGGATTGCTGTTCTGAGGCTGATCCCTATCTGAGAGATGCCCGGCGGGCGGCGCCTGCCGGGCGAGACCGCTGCCGCCAATTCCGCCGTGGAGAAGACATGTCGGCCTCGACATCGCTGAGAATCGAGACGAAGGGCATCGCCCCGGTGGCGCCGGGCGAATGCCATGGCTCGCCCCGCGCCCTGTTCGGGCTGTGGATGGCGGCGAACGTGGAATTCGCC
>DASTAF010000021.1:0-9477 GCA_035713005.1 Acetobacteraceae bacterium | reverse complement strand
TTGGTCGTGAGTTGTATCGCGGGCGGGGCGGGTGCGACTTCAAAGCAAAAAGCTGACTTAGACAGGTTCCGGCTGCTGTTTGGGAGCGTAGTTGTGCGCGTTTTTGGTCATTTTGTTTCCGCTGATCTTTTCGGGCTTTGGCTGACGGACACCGTCCTGCTCGTTACGCTTGTATACCTTGCCTCCATACTCGGCATGGATGTTTCCGGCGCCAATATGCTGGTGGGGCGGGCGGCATCGCTGGATATTGTCCGCATTATTCCCATTTCCGCTTTTGCCGCCGCCCTGATCGGCCTTTATCAACCAAAGGCCAACCTGAATTTCCGGGAAATCGCTGCCGGCATAGCCAGCGCGATGTTTGTTGGCTACCTCGTCTTTGTCGCGGCCAGCCTTGCCTTCCATTCGGGCGTTGCGGATTTCCTGGTTACCCATGAGAGGTTTCTGTTTTCGGTCCTGGTCCTCTGGGCTCTGGGCCTGGCGCTGACCCGGATAAGCTTCCTCGCCATCGCCCGGGCAGGACTGATCCAGCGCAGGATCGTGGTGTTTGGGGATGGGGCGGAATGGGCGCGAGCGGGGGAACACATCGACCCGGCCATCAGCAGCCTGTTTCGAATCGCGGACGTCTTTCCTCACGCGTCGGACCCGGCCGCTGATCCCTCTCTTTTGAAGCGGCACGGGGTCTGGGCAATCGTCGTGACTCCTGAGGCACGGCGCGATTTCGATGCGAATTTCCTGATGAGCTGCCGCAGCATGGGCATCCGGATTTTCAACGAGATCGAGTTTCGCGAGCGCCATCTGAAGCGGGTCGATATCGATACGCTTTGCGCCGGCTGGCTTGCCTATGTCGATGGATTTTCAACAGATCGCCTTTCCAGCTTCATGCGCCGCGCGCTCGACATCCTGTTCAGCCTCACGCTGCTCGTTCTGGCGGCGCCGCTCATGCTCTTGACCGCCTTGCTGATCAAGCTCGACAGCCCTGGCCCCATCTTCTACCACCAGCGGCGGGTTGGCTTGTTCGGCAAGCCCTTCATGATCCTCAAGTTCCGCAGTATGCGGGTGGATGCCGAAGCTGGTGGAGCGCCCAAATGGGCCAGCCTGCGGGACCCGCGGGTCACCCGGATCGGAGGCTTTCTGCGCCTTGTGCGGATTGACGAATTGCCCCAGTTGTTCAACGTGCTGCGCGGCGAGATGAGCCTGATCGGCCCCAGGCCCGAACGCCCGGAATTCGTGGATCAACTGGCTTCCGTAATTCCGCATTACCAGGATCGCAGCTTTGTGAAGCCTGGCATAACCGGCTGGGCGCAGATCAATTTCCCGTATGGCGCTTCCATTGAGGATGCGCGCATGAAGTTGGCTTATGATCTGTATTACCTCAAGCATCGCAGCTTCTTCCTTGATCTTCTGATTCTTGCGGCGACGGTGCGTGTCGTGCTGTTTCAGGAAGGTTCGCGGTGAAAGCTCCGGCCATCTTGGCCAGGCGGATTAGCGCAACCCTCCCTCGCAGATGAACGGCATGGCGCTGCTCTATGCGGCAGCCAGCATCATTTACCTGGGGGTCGGCTTGGTTGCGCTGTTCCGCAGGAATCCAGCACGAGCCAGACCCGGTTCGCCGACACCTTTGCGGACCCGCTCCAGCCTTATCAGCCAGGAAAATCTGACCAGCCAGGCTATTGGAGTCGCAGCACTCCTGACCGCGCTATGGATGGCATCTGTGGCCATTTGGACGGAACTGAGTGCTGCCGCCTCAAGCCTCGAATTCGTGCAGATCACCGGCTGGTTCGCCGTACTTCTGGTGCTTGAATACGATTATGTCGGACATCCGCGTGGCACGGCTTGGCACCTGCGTCTCACGGTCATTGGCCTGGGGCTGCTGAATGCGGCACTGGTCGCAGGCTTCGGCCTCGCGCCCAAGCTGATCGGCTCGCTGAGCATCGACGTGCGATTCGTGCTCGCGGTTGCTACCCTGGTCCTGATCGAGAACATCTACCGGAATGCCGTCGAGGATGCGCGCTGGCACCTGAACCTGCCCTGCATCGTCATTGCGGGCATGGCGGCCTATATCCTGCTTCTTTATGGCGACGCGGTGCTGCACCAGCGGGTCTCGTCGGCATTGATTGATGGGCGAGCGATCGCTTTTGCGATACTCGCGCCACTTCTGCTGTTCGGCATCGGCCGACAGCACCGCTGGCGCCGCTCGTTGTCGCTCTCCCGGACGGCGGCCTTCTACAGCACCACATTGGTGCTGAGCGGCGCGTTCCTGCTCGGCCTCGGCGCGGCCGGAGAAATCTTCCGCAGCTATGGGCCGGGATGGGGGATGGTCGCCGAGATCGCCCTGCTGTTCGTCGGTTTTGTCTCCGTCGCGGTGTTCGTCACCTCCGGCTCGGCCCGCTCGCACCTGCGAATCCTGGTGCTCGATCATTTCTTCTCCCGCCGCTACGATTACCAGCGGGAGTGGACGCGCTGTCTGAAAACCCTGGGCGCGGCCGGAGACGCGGGGGTGGAGCAGCGGATCATCCGCGTGCTGGCCGACACGGTGGATAGTCCCGCGGGATGCCTGTTCCTGCGCGAGGGCGGGAGAGCCGGCGCGGCATTCACGGTCGCGGGAGTATGGAACTGGCCGGAGCCTGAGGCGACGATCGGGCCGGATGAGGTCTTCCTGGCCCGACTCACCGCATCCGGCGGGATCGAGCGTGCCGCCAAGGACGAGCCGCCATGGCTGCCGACATTCCCAGCCGCCTGGATGGCCATTACCCTGTTCGATCCGCAGATCGATATCCCGATCGGCATCGTGTTCCTGGATCGGCCGCGCGCGAGCTTCGTCCCGGATCGGGAGGTTCTCGACCTTCTGCGTGTCGTGGCGCGGGAAATTTCCCTTGTTCTGGCCGAACGGCAGGCCGCCGAGGCGCTGGCGCATGCCCGCCGGTTCGAGGAAGCGGGCAAGAGATTTGCTTTCGTGGCCCATGATATTAAGAATATCTCAAGCCAACTGGCGTTATTGCTGTCGAATGCCTCAGACCATATGGATAATCCGGAGTTTCGGCAGGACATGCTCGGCACGCTGCGGGCTTCCGTCGACAAGATCAACCTCATGCTGATGCGGCTCAAGGCCCCTTATGTCGGAGCAAGCAAGGTGCTGATGCCGCGTGAGCGGCTCGAGGCGCTGGCCGCTTCCGTCCATGCCTTGGGCAAGACGCCCGTTCTCTTTGAGAACGATGGTCATAATGCTGCCATCGCCGTGGATGATAGCGCCTTCGATGCGGTCATGGGTCATTTGCTGGACAATGCGGTCGAGGCCTCCCCGCCCGATGTTCCGGTGCGGCTGCGGTTGCGGCACGAGCCGGGACAGGTCATCATCGAGGTCATCGACAAGGGTGCCGGCATGAGCGCCGCCTTCGTGCGCGATACGCTGTTCCGTCCTTTCGCATCCTCCAAGCCCGGCGGATTCGGCCTCGGCGCCTTCCAGGCAAGGGAACTGGTGCGGGCGGCCGGAGGAGAGCTTTCAGTCGAGAGCATACCCGGCGAGGGTACGACGATGCGGGTCACCCTGCCGCGCATCGATGCGCTGCCCGCGCATGCTGCGGCGGAGGCATGAACGCCATGAATGAAGCCGCGCTGCTGATCGTCGAGGATGATCCCGGCCTCTGCCGCCAATATCGCTGGGCCTTCCCTGGCCGAACCGTTCTGACCGCCTCAAGCCGGAGCGAGGGGCTCGCGATTGTCGAACGCCAGCGCCCGCCTGTCGCCGTCATCGATCTCGGACTGCCGCCGGATCCTGATGGTGTCAGCGAGGGCATGGCTCTGCTCGATGCGATGCTCAAGATCACGCCGGAGATGAAAATCATCGTCGCAACCGGTCATAGCGGAAAGGACAACGCGCTGCACGCCATTGGCCGCGGCGCCCATGACTTCTACGAAAAGCCGGTCGATATCGAGGTGTTGCGGCTGATCATCGAGCGCACCTTCCGCTTATATGCCTTGGAGGCGGAAAACCGGCGGCTCGCCGGAGGGGCGTCCAGCCCGATCAAGCGGATCATTACCGGCTCGGACATCATGCTCAAGCTGTGCCGGGACATCGAAAGGCTCGCAGCCACCAATGTGCCGGTTCTCCTGCTGGGGGAAAGCGGAACCGGCAAGGAGGCGCTGGCGCGCGCCTTGCATGAACTTGGGCCGCGCGCTGCTCAGCCCTTCGTGGCGATCAATTGCGGCGCGATCCCCGAGGCCCTGCTGGAGAGCGAATTGTTCGGCCATGAGCGCGGCGCCTTCACCGGAGCCGTGAAGCAAACCATCGGCCGCATTGAAACCGCGCAGAACGGCACGCTGTTTCTCGACGAGATCGGCGATCTGCCGCATCCGCTGCAGGTCAAGCTGCTGAGATTCCTGCAGGAGCAGGTGATCGAGCGCATCGGCGGCAGGCGGCCCATTCCCGTCGACGTGCGGATTGTATCGGCAACCAACCAATCGCTCGAATCGCTGGTCGAAACCGGGAGGTTCCGTGAGGACCTGTATTACCGCCTCAACATCGTGCCGGTCCGCATCCCACCCTTGCGGGAGCGCGGGGGCGACCCGATCCTGCTCGCCCGCTATTTTTTGGTGCGTTTCGCGCGGGAACTCGGCCGCAACCTGATCGGCTTCACCGATGAAGCCCTCGCCGCTCTTTCCGCCCATCCTTGGCCCGGCAATGTGCGCGAGCTTGAGAACCGGGTGCGCCGCGCGGCGATCATGACCGAGGGGCGCATGGTGGACGCGGCCGACCTGGAACTGGCCAGCCGCGAGCTGCCCGAGCTCGACCTGCGGCTGGCGCGGCAGCGCGCCGAGCGCGAGGTGGTGCAGCTTGCCCTCGCCCGCGCCCATGGTTCGGTCGCCGGCGCGGCACGCCTGCTTGGAATCAGCAGGCCAACGCTTTACGGCCTGTTCGAGACGCTCGGAATCGAGGGAATGCCCAAGCTGGAGAGCGCCGATGCCTTTTCACCCGATCATACCAGTTCGCCTGTAAAGGACCCTTCATGACCGGCCTTCGCCAGACGCTTCTCGCGGGTATCGCGCTCCTTGCCGCAAGCGGCACCGCCTATGCCAAGGATTATCTTGCCCATGCTCATCAGTTGCTGGCCGCCGGAAAGCCCAAGGAGGCACTGATCGAGCTGAGCAACGCGGTGCGCAGCGATCCAGGAAATGGCCGGGCGCATTATGAGCTGGCGAGACTCGATCTGCAGTTCGGAGACGCGGTTTCAGCGGAGCGCGAGGCAAAGGCGGCCGAGGCGCATGGCTATGATGCCAACAAGTCGCTGACCATTCTGCTCGATTCCTACCTCGCCCAGGGACGCGCCATCGACCTGCTGCATAAATTCCCGGTTGGTTCGGCCACCGGCGAACGCGCGGCACGGATCGAGGTCGCACGCGGCGACGCGAATCTTTCGCTCGACCGGCAGGATCGTGCCGCCGCCGATTTCTCGCGCGCCCATGCGGACGCGCCCCATCTCAATCTGCCGCTGTTCGGGGAAGAGGATGTCGCCCTCGCCCATCAGGACATCCCCGCCGCGAAGAAGGATATCGATGCCGCGCTTGCGCTCGATCCGAAATCGAACGAGGGAATCCTGCGCAAGGCCCGGCTGCAGCTTGCCACTGGCAAGGTGGATCAGGCGCTCACTGCCCTGAAGGCCTTGGTGGCGCAAACACCCAGCAATATTTCTGATCGCCTCCTGCTCGCTCAGGCATTGCTGACCGCCAATCAGAATGATGCCGCCCAGGCACAGGTAAAATGGGTGCTGGCGGCCGTTCCGAACTCGGTGGAGGCGATCTACCTGCAGGCCTCGCTCTATGTCGCCGATCATAACTGGAAGGCGGCGCAGGTTTCCCTGCAGCAGATATCGCCGGCGATGCCGCGTTTGCCGGACGCCTATTTCCTGTACGCGGTGACGCTTGAAAATCTCGGCCAGTTGAAAGCATCGGTGCAGGCGGCGGAACATTACGTCGCGCGTGAACCAGGCGATCCACGAGGGCGCCGCCTGCTTGCCGACCTGCTGATCAGGACAAACGATCCCCATGGCGCTTTGAAGCAATTGCAGGCCATGCCTCCCGCCCTGCAGAGCGATCCCGGCGTGCTCATGCTCTACGGCATAGCCAATCGCAGCATCGGCAAGCTGAATGCCGCCTACCGGTATTTCAGCCAGGCTGCGGCGCGCGCGCCGAAATCTCCCGCTCCTCTCGTCGCCATGGCCGCGGTTCAAAGCGCGGGCGGAAACGCGGCCGGCTCCGTCGCGACGCTCCAGAAGGCGGCGCAACTGGCGCCGGGCAACCCGATCATCGAACGTCTGCTGGCGCAGGCAGCGCTCTCGGCCGGGGAAATCGACACGGCGAAATTTGCCCTCGCCTCGCTGCGCGCCAAGGAGGGCCCGGAGGCGGAGCCCGCCCTGGCAGGTCAGATCAATCTGGCTTCATTCGATCTGACCGCCGCCAAGGCTGAATATCAGCGCGCCGAAAAGGCCGATCCCAAGGCTGCGGCCCCGAAGCTCGCACTGGCGCGCATCGCGGCGCTTGAGGGGGATCAGAAGCGGGAAGCGCAGCTTCTCCGGCAGGTGCTGGCGAGTGATCCGGCGAATGTCCAGGCGGTGGAAGCGCTTTCCACCCAGCTTACCCATGAGGGCAAGCTTGGCGAGGCAGCCTCAGTTCTCGATGCCGCGCATCAGGCGGCGCCTAAAAACCCGGAATTCATCGTGAATCTGGCGCGGGTCGATCTCGCCAATCACAAGCAGGGTGAAGCGCGCCGGTTGCTTTCGGGCATTGATCCTTCGCTGAGGGACAATCCGCTGATTCTCGCCGAGCAGGTCCAGGTCGCCATGGCGGCGGGGAACCGGACAAAGGCGGCCAATATCCTGAAGTCCATAATCGCCCGCCAGCCTCACGCGGTGGGGGCCATTCTCGCCCTGGCGCAGCTCAATATGGCCGGCAAGGATTATGCGGCCGCCAAATCGGTACTCGATTCCGGCATTTCAGCCAATCCTCACAATGCCAATCTTCTACAGGCACGGGCCGAAGTCGATCTGAAACAGACAGGGCTTGCCCAGGCTCTCGCCGAGGCGGAAAAGCTGGCGGCCGCCCCTGATCACCAGCCAGAGGCATTGGGAATTCCAGGTAATCTTTATCTGGCGTCGCATCAGCCGGCCAAGGCCGTGTCGGCCTACCAGAAGGCCTATGCGGAAGCGCCCTCGGCCGCGCTCCTCGAACGCATTGTCTTCGCGCTCAATGCCTCAGGGCAGCATGCGGAAGCTGAATCCCGCCTCCGGTCCGCCCTTGCGACCTATCCTCATGATCCCGCACTGACCGACCTGCTGGGACAGATGGACATCCAGGACAACCGGCTGGACGCAGCCAAGGTCCGGCTTCGCCAAAGCCTCACGATGAATCCCAATGATGCGGCGGCCCTGAACAATCTGGCCTGGATCGAACAGAAGCAGGGGGCGCCGGATGCTGAAAGCCTCGCCACCCGGGCATATTATGTAGCTCCCCTACCCCAGATGGCGGATACGCTGGGCTGGATTCTTTACCAGCACCAGAAGAACGGAGAGGCCCTGCCGCTCCTTCGTTCGGCGCATGAATCCCTCCCCGCTGACCCGAATGTGACTTATCATTATGCCGCGGCGCTTGCCAAAGCGGGCAAAGGCAGCGAAGCAGCAACCCTGCTCAAGCCGGTGGTGGCGGAGCCAAAGGGTTTCTCCGACAAGAACGCCGCGAAGTCCCTGCTCGCTTCGATCAAACCGGCCTCCTGAGCGGTAGAATAAGGAGGCGCCTGCATTGCGTGGTCTGGTCCTACTGCTTGGAATGACAGGATTGCTGTCCATGTCGCTGGCACAGCCAATGGTCGGCGTGCTTGCCTTCGACTGGATATCCTTCATGAACCCGCAGCAGGACGCCTGGGGCTCCTTCGGATCAGGGTTGCCTTGGGCGCAGCTCTCGGTGCTGGCAACGATCATCGGCTGTTTCGTCACCCACGAACCGAAGCGCCTGCCGATCAACGGCATGACGGTCCTGCTCGCCATCTTCATGGTGATCTGCACGACGAGCGCGATATTCGCGCTCGGACCGGCTTATACCGTCAATTTCTGGTACTTCCTGTTCATCAAGTCGTTCTTCTTCATGCTGATCGCCGCCGGGCTGCTTACCGACAGGCGGAGAATCCATGCGCTGGTCTGGATAATGGCCATTTCGCTCGGCTTCTACGGCATAAAAGGCGGCGTATTCACCATTCTCACCGGCGGCAACAACCATGTCGTCGGTGCCGGTAATTCCGTGCTGGGCGACAATAATCAGCTTGCGGTGGCGCTTCTGATCTCCCTGCCCCTGATGAATTATCTGCGGCTGCAGTCGCAGCACCATGTCATCCGAGTCGGGCTGGTGGCGGCCATGGTGCTGACCCTGTTCGCGATCGTCGGCACCTATTCCCGTGGGGCGCTGATCGCGCTGACGGCGGTCACTCTTTTCCTCTGGTGGAACAGCAAGAGCAAGTTCATCACCGGGATCATGCTGGCAATCGGCTTGGCATTGGCCATCGGTTTCATGCCCTCCCAATGGGTCGCCCGCATGACGACGATATCCCATTACCAGAAGAGCGATTCGGCGGAGTCCAGAATTACCGTATGGCGTGAAGCCTTCGGCATGGCCATGGCGCGTCCCCTGACCGGAGTAGGGTTCCGCGCCACCGCCACGCCCGAGGTCATCCACCAGTTCTATCCCAGCGCAACCCCACGGGCAGTGCACAGCATCTGGTTCGAGGTGTTGAGCCAGACCGGATTTCCCGGCTTCTTCGTCTGGGTCTCGATGCAGATCATGGGCGTCATCAACATACGGCGCATCCGCCGCATGGCGCGCGGCGATCCCTCCCGCGCCTGGGCTGATGATCTTGCCCGGATGGCGGAAGTTTCGATGATCGCCTATCTGGTGGGCGGCTCCTTCCTGTCCCTCGGCTATTACGACATGTATTTCACCTTGCTGATCATCCTGGCCTCCGTGCCTGCTGTTCTGAAGGCCCCCGCGAAAGCGGCGATGCCTTCACGGAACATCGCCGCCACGAGAACCGCGGGAGCAGCCCCGGCCATCGCCTGGCGCATGCGGCGTGAGGCGAGATGACCGGGCTTCTATATCTCGCCGCCATTTTCGGCGTCCTCTGGCTCGGGCTCTGGACCATGCTGAAGGAGACGGACAAGCAGCCGTTCTGGATGCCCTTCGGGTACAAAATGCCGGCTGGCAGCGAAAAGGAATCTGCGGCGGCACCTCCTCCTGAATCCCGGCGCAGGGCAGTGCAAGGCTGGCGCGAGCGGGCGGAGGCACGCCGCCAAAGATGACCTTGCGCCTGCTTACCTTCACGACGCTGTATCCAAATGCAGCGATGCCCAATCATGGCGTGTTCGTCGAAACCCGGCTTCGCCATCTGGTCGCGCATGAGGATGTCAGCAGCATCGTCATTGCGCCGGTGCCTTTCTTCCC
>DASTAF010000020.1:0-4131 GCA_035713005.1 Acetobacteraceae bacterium | reverse complement strand
GACTATACCAAGGGCCTGCCGCAGCGCTTCGACGCCTTCACCCAGTTCCTCCGCCGGCACCCGGAGCATCTGCGCCGGATCAGCTTCCTGCAGATTGCCGCCCGCTCGCGGGAGGATGTGGACCGCTATCAGACGCTGCGGCGGGAGCTGGACCGCAAGGCGGGCGACATCAACGGCGAGTTCTCGGACTTCGACTGGGCGCCGCTGCGCTACATGACCCGCGCCGTTGGCCGCAAGACCATTGCCGGATTCTACCGGGTGGCGCGGATCGCCCTGGTCACGCCGCTGCGCGACGGGATGAACCTGGTGGCGAAGGAGTATGTCGCGGCGCAGGACGAGGCGGATCCCGGGGTGCTGATCCTCTCGCGCTTCGCGGGCGCGGCGGAGGAGATGTCTGAGGCGCTGATCGTCAATCCCTACGATGCCGTCGCGGTAGGGGAGGCCATCCACCGCGCCCTGACCATGACCATCGAGGAAAGGCGGGAGCGGCACCTCGCGCTGCTGGGAAAGATCCGCCGCCGGACGGCCGCGAGCTTCTGCCAGGAATTCATCGCTCACCTCGCCAGTGCAGGCTGAGCATCGAGTTCCCGCAGCAGCGCCTGCATATGCGCGGGCACCGGCGCGGTCGCGGAAACGGGCGGGTCGAGCGGCAGGGTGATTGAGCGCGCCATCAGCATCAGCGGCGGCTTCTCCCCACTATAGACAGGATCGCCGATGATCGGATGGCCGATGGCGGCGCAATGGGCGCGAAGCTGGTGGGTGCGGCCCGTCCGCGGCTCCAGTGCCAGCCAGGCGAGGCCGCCGCCCGCGCCGAGGCGGCGCCAGACCGTTCGGGAGGGCTTTCCCGCCCCCGCCGCCATGCGCCAGCCCTGATGCCCCGCCCGCTTTTCCAACGGCAGATCAATGATGCCTTCCGCCTCCGCCGGCTCCCCGCGCACGACGGCCCAGTAGAGCTTGCGGACCGAACCCTCCGCGAAGGCCGCCTGCAGCCTGATCAGCGTCGATTTTCGACGGGCGATGACGAGGCAGCCCGCCGTGTCCGCGTCCAGCCGGTGGGCGAGCCAGGGCCCGTCATGGCCGCGCCGCCAGAGCGGGAAAAAATCCTCCACACTGGCTCCGCCGCGTGGGCCGGCATGAACAGGCAGGCCGGCAGGCTTGTCGATGACGAGGAGATGGTTCGACTGGAACAGGATTTCCGGCGGCATCAGCGCGCGGAGCGCACCGGCTCCGAGGCGGCGACGTCGAAGCCCAGCCGGCGCGGGATGTTCCAGAACTCGGTGATTTCACGGGTGATCCTGAAGCCCGCCCGCAGGTAGTTCGGCAGGGCACGGGGATGGTCCGCCGTGCAGGTGTTGACGGTCATCCCCCGAACCGGGCCGGAAAACACCTGCTCAATCGCCGCGCGCAGCATCGGCCAGCCCAGGCCGCGCCCGATATAGTCCGGCAGCAGGCCGAAATAGCTGAGATTGACATCGGGCCAGGACGAGGCGTCCAGCTCGAAGAAGCCGGCTACTTCGCCATCCACCCGGAGCAGGTGAATGGCGGTGGAAGGATCGGCCAGCAGCCTTCCGAGCATCTCGTCCGGCATCATGCGGCGCAGCCACCACAGCCAGGGCTGGCCGACCCGGTTGTAGAGATCGCGATAGGCGGCGACGCTCATCACCCCGGCGGGCAGGATTTCCGCGCCCGGCGGAAAGACCGGCGCGGGATCGGCCGGCCTCTGATCCATCCGCATGAAGGTGACCCTGACCGAGACCCGGTCCACCGGCTCGCCAGGCCGGGCGCGCGCATATTCCAGCATCGGCCCTCAGTCGTCCAGGAAGCTCCGCAGCTTGCGGCTGCGCGAGGGGTGCTTCAGCTTGCGCAGCGCCTTCGCCTCGATCTGACGGATGCGCTCGCGGGTGACGTTGAACTGCTGCCCGACCTCCTCCAGCGTGTGATCGGTGTTCATGCCGATGCCGAAGCGCATGCGCAGCACGCGCTCCTCCCTGGGCGTGAGCGAGGAGAGCACGCGGGTCGCCGCCTCGCGCAGATTGGCCTGCACGGCGGCATCGATCGGAATGATCGCGTTCTTGTCCTCGATGAAGTCGCCTAAGTGGCTGTCTTCCTCGTCGCCGATCGGGGTCTCCAGGCTGATCGGCTCCTTGGCGATCTTCAGCACCTTCCGCACCTTCTCCAGCGGCATGCCGAGCTTCTCCGCCAGTTCCTCCGGGGTCGGCTCCCGTCCGATCTCGTGCAGCATCTGCCGCGAGGTGCGGACCAGCTTGTTGATCGTCTCGATCATGTGGACAGGGATGCGGATGGTGCGCGCCTGATCGGCGATGCTGCGGGTGATCGCCTGCCTGATCCACCAGGTCGCGTAGGTGCTGAACTTGTAGCCCCGGCGGTATTCGAACTTATCGACCGCCTTCATCAGCCCGATATTGCCCTCCTGGATCAGGTCGAGGAATTGCAGGCCGCGATTGGTGTATTTCTTGGCGATCGAGATGACGAGGCGCAGATTGGCCTCGATCATCTCCTTCTTCGCCCGGGTGGAATCCCGCTCGCCGCGCGAGACGGTGGAATAGACCCGGCGGAATTCCTCGATCGGAAGCTGCGCCTCGGCGGCGATGCGGCCGATCTGCGCCCGCAGCTCGATCACCTGGGTGGCGTATTTCGAGACGAAGAGCTTCCAGTTCTTCGAAGGCAGGGCAGCCATGTTGTCCAGCCAGCCAGGGTCCATCTCGCGCCCGCGATATTCGCGCAGGAACTCATCGCGCGGCACCTTGCAGCTTTCCGCAAGGCGCAGCATCTGGCCTTCCAGCCCGTTCAGCCGCTGGTTCAGCTCCTTGAGCTGCACCACCAGCTCCTCGATCCGGTTATTGTGCAGCCGGACCTGCTCGACCTTGGCGACCAGCTCGTCCCGCAGCTTCTCGTAGGTTTTTTCCGAGCGGGTGTTGACATCCTCGCCCGCCGTGATCGCGTCCAGCCGCCGGTGCTGGAGCTTCATGAATTTCTCGTAGAGCTTCTCGATCTCGGTGAAGGTCTCGAAGACTTCCGGCTTCAGTTTCTCCTCCAGGGCGGAAAGCGACATGCCGCTGCCCTCGCCTTCCTCGTCCTCCTCCACCTCGTCGGGAACGGCGGCGGCATTAAAGCCGGCATCGCCGGCGCCGCCCTGCGTCGCTTCGAGGTCGATCACGTCGCGGAGCAGCATCTTGCCTTCCTTCAGCGCCTCGTGCCAGGCGATGATGGCGCGGAAGGTGAGCGGGCTCTCGCAGAGCCCGCCGATCATCATGTCGCGTCCCGCCTCGATGCGCTTGGCGATGGCGATCTCGCCCTCGCGCGAGAGCAGCTCGACAGTGCCCATCTCGCGCAGGTACATCCGCACAGGGTCATCGGTGCGGCTGACGCTCGATTCGCTGATATTGCCGGCCTGTTCGCCCTCGGCCTCTTCGGCCGCCTCGTCTTCCTTTTCGGCGCCGGCACCGGCCTCGGGATCCTCGGTCTCCTCGCTCTCGACGACCTGGATGCCCATCTCGTTGAGCATGGCCATGACATCCTCGATCTGCTCGGAGCTGTTCTGCTCTGAGGGGAGGACGGCATTGAGTTCGTCGAAGGTGATGTAACCGCGTTCCTTGCCGCGCGCGATCAGGCGCTTGACGGCGGCGGACTGGATATCGAGAGAGGCGGTATCGGATTCGGCTTCGGGGGCCGGAGCCTCGGCAGTCGCGGCTGGTTTGGTCGCCATCAGTCAAACATCTCCAAGCAGAATATCACGCAAATTCCCAAGCTTCATTCAGGCGGGGTGGACGGCTTCCTCGTCAGTTTCGCCGGCTTCCAGCCTCATGAGCATCTCGCGCACCTGAACCAGGCGCGTCTGGGCCATGGCATCGTCAAGGTTGCGCCGGCAGTGACCATCAAGGTCACGGAATTCCTGACGCAACGCATCGAGCCGCAAAAAATTAAATTTTTCCCACCAGTCCTTGGCGGCCTCGTCAATCGATGCGCCCGGCAATGCCGAGGCAGGCACAGGAGACATCGAGAGCACGCGTTCAACCTCAGCCTTCAGCCCAAGGTTTGACAGATGGTCAAGCAGGTGAGCCGAGTCAAGAGGTTGCATTCCGGTAATATGGCCGGCGGCGCTGACCGCCA
>DASTAF010000019.1:0-2741 GCA_035713005.1 Acetobacteraceae bacterium | reverse complement strand
AGTTCAGGAGCTTCGCCTATATCGTGATGGAATTCGTCGAGGGCGGGACGCTGAAATCCATCCTGGACCGGGGCAAGCGGCTGGCGGTTCCCGACGCGCTGCGGATGATGGACGGGCTGCTCGCGGGGCTCGCCTACAGCCATGCGAATGGGGTGATCCACCGGGACATCAAGCCCGCGAACATCATCGTCACCGCCGATGGCAGGCTGAAGCTCGCGGATTTTGGCGTGGCGCGGATCGAGAGCAGCAGCCTGACCCAGGCCGGCACCATGATCGGCACGCCATCCTATATGTCGCCCGAGCAGTTCATGGGCCAGCCGATCGACGCGCGGAGCGACATCTATTCGGCGGGCGTGCTGCTCTATCAGCTGCTGACCGGGGAGAAGCCCTTCGAGGGATCGGTCAGTTCGATCATGCACAAGGTGCTGAATGTCGAGCCGCCGCCGCCCTCGGCGCTTTCCGTCTCGGTGGCGCCGGCGATGGATGCGGTGGTGCGGCGGGCGATGGCGAAGCGGCCGGAGCAGCGTTTCGGCTCGGCAGGGGAATTCGCGGCCGCGCTGCGGGAGGCGGAGCATGGCCCGGCGCCGGAGCCGGAGGGAGATGCAACGCGGATCACACCCGTGATCGTGCCGGCAGCCGCGCCGCCGCCTGCGCCAGCCAGGACGGGCCACAGGCTCTGGCCTTTCGCGGCGGCAGCGCTGGTGATCGTGCTGCTCGCGGGGCTCGGCGCCTTCCTCGGCCTGAACCGGCAGAGGCATCCGCCGGGCATCCCCGCCATTCAGGCCGCTCTGGATACGAGACTCGCACCGGTTCCCTGCGCCCTGCTGCGTGGAGCCGTTTCGGCGCGGCAGGCGAGGCTCTCCGGCCTGATCGGCGCGGGGCAGCGCCCGGCGCTGGATGAGGCCCTGCAACAGCCGCCGGTTCCGGTGGCGGCGCATGTGAGGAGCTTCACCGGCCCCTACTGCCCTGCCCTTAGCGCGCTGCGGCCCTATGCGCCGGTTTTCGCTCCGGGGCGGGATCTGGGCCTGTCGCTGGCCGGCGGCGCGACGAGGCTCGTCGATGGGCAGAACATCGTGGTCGATCTCGCCGCGCCGGCATGGCCCGCCTTCGTCGAGGTGGATTATTTGTCGAGCGACGGTTCGGTCTACCGGCTCTATCCCAATCCGCAGGCCGGCTCCGGTCCGGTGCCCGCGAAGGGCCGCATCGTACTTGGCGATCCGAAATCTTCGGGTGAGCATTGGGTGGCGGGCAAACCCTATGGGCGGGACATGATCATTGCCGTGGCGGGATCGGCTCCGTTTCAGTCGATGCCGGAAACCCGCAGCCAGCGCATCGGCGCCTTCGCCGCCACGCTGAAGGCGGAACTCGCGGCACTCAAGGCGAAGGGAGAGCGCGTTGCCATCGCCGCCATGCTGGTGGACACGGCGGCGAAATGATCAGCCAGAGGGCAGTCTGGCCGTGGCGAGGCGCTTGAGCCAGAAATCCGGCATGGCGGTGATGAAGCGATTCCGCAACGCCTCGATCCTGGCGCGCGGCAGGCCGACTGCGCTCGCCCGAAAGAAGTCCGGGTCACGGGTGAAGACCAGATAGGCCTGCGTCTCGTTGATGATGAGGGTGCGGTCCGATGGATCATAGCCCTGGCGGGCGAGGAAGGCCCGGAAGGCTGCCCGCTCCGGCGCGGTCAGGACGCCGCTCCAGAAGGCGCGGACGAAAGCGCGATAGGAGGCGACGGTGAAGAAGGCGCCGTGCGACAATTCATGGCGCAGGATCACCGCCCGGGCCTGCAGCGATACCCTGTGGCCGGGACCGGAAGCGGGCAGCGACAGCACCGCCCCCTCGGCGCCGGGCCTGAGGAAGCCGGCGCGGGAGGCGATCCGGCGCAGCAGCCGCTCCTGCCGGTTCAGCGCAATGTGCTCCGCCCGGGCGAGGCGGAAGAAGCGGCGCAGCGCCCGGGTCGGATAGTCGTTGCCGTAGTAATAGGTGCCGATGCTGGCCCTGGCCGCGATAAGGGCGGCGGCGAGGCCGTTCTCGCTCAGCACCCGGTCGCGCGGCATGCCCGCCTTCTCGATCAGGGCGGCAAGGCGGTCGAACATCAGCCCCTGGGCGTGCAGGCCGGGACAGTCCACCACCAGGATTTCGGGGTCGTCGCGCAGCCGGAAGACGGTGAAGCGGCTGGCGGCGTGGCGGAAGATTTCCGCCTCGGTCGCCATGCGGAACGGCGGCGGGCGGAGTGCGAGCCAGAGCGGTATCGTCAGGGCCAGCACCGCGATCCCGCTCAGGCTCAGCCATGCCGGAAGGCCGGGGCGCCGGGGCGCCGGGGCGCGGGGCGGAGCCGCACCGTGTCATCGGCGTCGGGGCTCCGGAACAAGATCCCGCTCCGGCGGCGCCGCTATTTGCCGGTGTTGATGATCTGCACGCGGCGGTTGGCCTGATTGGAGGTGTCGGGCCCGGTCGGCACCAGCAGGTCCTTCTCGCCGACGCCATAAGCGTCGATCCGGGAGGGGTCGATATGGAATTTCGATTCCACATACTGCGCCACCACCTTGGCCCGCGCGTCGGACAAAGCGAGATTGGCGGCAGGAGTGCCGGTGGTGTCGGTATGGCCGACGAGCTGGAAATGATAGGCGGCGAGAGCGGGGTTGGCGAGCGCCTGGCCGAGCTGATCGAGCGCGGACCGGGCCTCGGAGGTGAGCTTGGCCGAGCCGGTGGCGAACTCGACATTGATGTCGATGGAAGGCGGT
>DASTAF010000018.1:0-5392 GCA_035713005.1 Acetobacteraceae bacterium | reverse complement strand
GGAACTGGAGGCAAAATTCACCAATCTCGACCGGAATTATGGGGTTCTGCTGAACAAGTACCATGATCTGCTGTCGCGGCGGGAGGCGATGCGCATTGGGGCCGCGGCCAATATCGATGCGAATGAAGTCCAGCTTCAGGTCGTCAATCCGCCGCAAGTTCCCCGGGTGCCGGTCGCGCCCAAGCGGAAGCTGTTCCTTGTCGCTGTCCTGGTTGTAGGGCTTGGGGCAGGCGCGGGATGCGCCATGCTGTTTGCCGAGATCGAGGGTTGTTTCTACTCGATCGAGGATTTGCGGCGCATTGGTCTGCCGGTCATTGGCGGCATCACGCAATTGCATCAGACCAGTCGGCGCTTTGGTCCGGCTCTGAGAGTTGGTTTCGCGGTCGCTCTTCTGATCATCGTTTTTAGCGGCTTCGTCGTAGGCCCCACCTTATTGCAGAGATTCGCATGAACCGAGTGAATTCTACTTCGCATTTGGCCGAGCGGATGGCTGCGCGCCTGAAGGATGTGTCGCTTCCAGGCACCTCCGCCTTGTTCGGGGGAGAGGCGCCGGTGGAAGCGCCCTCTCACGATGCGGTTTCGCCAGCGATTCATCCTTCCTCGCCCTATGCCGGAATTGTGCCCGAGCCGCAGCGTGACGTTTTCGCGAGATCGGCGGAGCACGAAAAGACGATTTCCATCAAGACTCTTGAGGGTGCGGGAATGGCCAGTTTTGGCGGTCACCGGGATCGGGTGGGGGAGGAATTCCGCATTGCCCGACAGCATGTCATGCAAACCATGGCGACTGCCGATGCCTCGGTTCCGCACCGGAATCTGGTCATGGTTACCAGTTCGCGCCCCGGCGAGGGAAAGAGTTTCGCGGCGCTCAATCTCGCCGCGGCCCTTGCTGAAGGCAGCGGGCGGCAGGTTCTGCTGGTCGATGCGGATATGCGGGACCGCTCTTTGAGCCGCCTGCTCGGCTTTGCCGATGACCCGGGTCTGCTCGACCTGGATATGTCGCCATCCCAGACCATTCGAACCGCGGTCATTCCCTCCAGCCTGGATAATCTCGCCTTCCTGCCGCTTGGCGGGAGCGGTGGGAGCGAAGCGACGCGTGCGGTAGCCATGCCGGGCAACCCTGTCAGCGCGCTGCTTGAGCATGTAGCGAGCTATTTCCGTGACAGCATCGTGGTCGTCGATGTTCCCGCCTGCCTGGCCGACAGCGACCCGGCTGCTTTCGCACCCATTGTCGGCCAGATCGTTCTGGTCGTCGAAGCCGGGCGCACGCGTCGGCGGGAAGTTGAGAGCGCCCTGGATCTGCTTGATGTCTGCCCGCATATCAGCCTTCTTCTGAACAAGGTCAGTTCGTATGGAAGCGGGTTGTTCGGCGCCTATTCATGATCTGGATCCGCTGAAGCCATGAAATACAAGCGATGCCTGCTTCGAGGCTCGGCACATCTTCCGATGGCCGTGCTGCTGGCGCTGAGCGCCGTGCCGACCGGACATGCCGCAGTGGGAGGTGCGTCCTCTGCCTCCGGCAATTCGGCTTCCGGAAATTCCGGCTCCGCGAATTCCGGCAATGCCGTTCCCGGCACTGCCGCATCCGGCAATCCCGTTTCACCCACGGGGGCGACCACGTCCACGTCCAGCGGTACTGGCTCCAATAACGTGGCGGCCGAAACGGCACCTTTCGTGACGAATACGCAGGGGACGGCGCCTTTCGGCACCTCGGTTCAACTGGGCAATTTCGGCAGCGTCTTCAGCGGAATCCAGAGCGCTTTCGCCCCGCCTTCCTTCGCCTCTCAGGGAATTACAATCACGCCCAGCCTGGGAGCGCAGGAGCAGTTCATCACCGGAACCTATCAGAATGGCGGCGGCCGGAACAGCGAGTTTGTCACCTCGATCCGTCCCGGTCTGCTGGTGGCCGGAGAGCGGCCCAATCTTACGGTCGCGGTCAACTACGATCCGCAGATCCAGATTTATTCCAACCACAACTACGGGAACACCATAAGCCAATCCCTCAACGCCGCGGTCGATGCCGCGTTGATTCCCGGCGCGCTCAATCTCGCCTTGCGAGGTTATGCAACCACCCAATCGACGATCGGCGGGCTGGCGCCGGGCGGCTATACCGTGCTGGGCAACAACAACACCACGCTTACGCAGAGCTACTCCGTCGAGCCCAGCTTTCAGCACTATTTCAGCGGGGCGGGGACGCTGGATCTCGCCTATGTTCTCGGGATCACGCGGCAGAGCGGCAATACCGCCTATCTGCCGAACACGAGCTTGCCCTATTTCCAGAATGGCAACTTCACTTCGCAGACCGAAGACGCCACCTTCACCACCGTCCCTATTTTCTACCGCTTTGATGACATTCCAAGCGTCTCGATGACGGAAGATACCGGCACGGGCGTGCTGAACAGCGCCCATCAGTATTTCTACGATAATATGGTTCGGTATGCGCTGACCCGCCACGCGCTGCTCACCGCTAGCGGTGGCTATGAGGATATCTACTATTCCGGCATTCCGCCCGTGCGCATCCAGGATGCGACATGGAGCATCGGCTTTCAGCTGACGCCGGCCGAGAATGCTTCCATCATCTTCCAGTACCAGCACCGGTATGGGTTCAACGCGCCCTATTTCGCGGCAATCTATCCGATCACCGCGCGCACTACCCTGGCGGCGAGCTACACTGATGAGCTGGGCACCCAGCAGCAGCAGCTTGGCCAAGGGGTCGCGGCTTCCTCGGTGAACAGCTTCGGCCTTCCGGTCAGCGGCGTCAGCGGCGTGCCGGTATTGCTGACCAACCAGGCTCTCAGCGTTCAATCCAGCCTGCAGCGCCAGTCCACTCTGGCCTTTTCCTCCACGACGACCTATTCACGCGATTCGATCAGCTTTTCCGTGCTGCGGCAGTCGCAGAAGCTGGTGGCGACGGCGCCCGGCTTTGCCGGATTTTCGCAGAGCAGCCTCTCGGGAAATGTGAACTATACCCATCAGTTGAGCGAGGTGGCGAGTTTCTCCACCTATCTCAACTATACAAGAACGAATTCGATCGCTCTTGGAGCCGGGACAACGTCCAGCTACGCCGCGAGCTTCACCTATGGCTATCAGTTCAGCCCGAGCCTGTCCGGCTACGCTCAATACTTGCTGACGAACCAGGATTTCATTGGCTATGGGAACCAATACTTAAACAACGGGAACAACGGGACGAGTCTGCAGAACAGCATCATCGTCGGCATCCAAAAGACATTTTGAGGTACGATTGAATGGATCTCGACCATTTTGGCCTGACCGACATGCCGTTCCGGCTCACGCCGGACGACCGCTTCTTCTTTGCGAGCAGCGAGCATAGCCGGGCGCTTTCCCATCTGCTCTTCGGCCTGGCTCAGGGCGAGGGTTTCATTGTCATCACCGGCGAGGTCGGGGCGGGAAAAACCACCCTGGTCGAGCGTCTTTCCGTCCGGCTCGGCTCGGCATCCTATTGGCTGGCGACCATCGTGGTGCCGCAGAGCCGCAATGATGACGTGATCAGGCTGGTCGCCGCCGGTTTCGGCCTTTCGCCGGACGGCGATGCCACTACCCTGACCATCCGGCTGACGGAACGCCTGCGGGCGGAGCGGGCTCGCGGGCGGCGCGCCTTGCTGATCGTCGATGAGGCCCAGTGCATTCCGCTCCGCGCGCTCGAGGAGCTTCGCCTGCTCTCGAACCTCGCGGATCGGGGGCGGGCGCTGATGCAGATCATCCTGCTCGGCCAGCCGCAATTCCGCTCGACGATGGCGAGCAGCGAGCTAGACCAGCTGCGCCAGCGGGTTCTTGCTTCCTACCACATCAATCCGCTCTCCAGGGACGAGATCCAGGCCTATGTGGAGCACAGGCTGCGGGCCGCAGGCTGGCATGGCCAGACGGTTTTCGAGCCGGAGGCCTATCCGGCGATCTTTCATTACACGGGAGGAGTTCCCCGCCGCATCAACCGGCTGTGCGGCCGCGTGCTGATGCATGGCGCGCTGGAGCAGACGCCGGTCATCTCGGCGGCGATGGTGGAAGCGACGGCGCAGGAACTCGATATAGACCTCAATGGCGGGGTCGAAAGATCGGCCAGCCCTGATCTGGTCGGCGTGCATGAGGATCTGGACCCCATGACCGCCTCCACCGGCCGTGTTTTCGACCGGCTGGTGCAGCTGATCAAGCCGCATGGCGGCGCCCGATGAACATTTCCTCCCAGGCCAGGATAGCGCAGCCGATCCGCAATGCCATCACCGTCGATGTGGAGGATTATTTCCAGGTCCAGGCCTATGCGGATGTGATCTCGCGCGCAAGCTGGGATGCGATTCCACGCCGCGTCGAAGCCAATACCGACAGGATGCTCGCTGCCTTCGCCTCACGCGGGGTAAAGGGCACGTTCTTCACCCTGGGATGGGTGGCGGAGCGTCATCCCGCCCTGATCCGGCGCATCGTTGAGGCGGGTCATGAACTGGCGAGCCATGGCTATGGTCATGAACTCGTGACATCGATGACCGCGGCGGATTTCCGCGCCGATGTCGGGCGGGCGCGCCGCCTGCTCGAAGATATCGGTGGGGTGGCGGTGACCGGCTACCGGGCGCCCACCTTTTCCATCGGGCCGCGCAATCCGGAGGCCTGGGCGATCCTCGAAGAAGAGGGGCATCTCTATAGTTCCAGCGTTTTTCCGGTCCGGCACGATCTTTACGGGGCGCCGAATGCGCCGCGTGGCCCCTACCACCCTGATGGCCGCAGGCTTTGGGAAATCCCGATGACGACGGTGCGGCTTTTCGGCCGGAACATGCCGTGCGCCGGCGGCGGTTACTTCCGATTGCTCCCATACAGGCTATACAGCCTGGGCGTGAATCGCCTGCACAGGGAGGAAAAATGCCCTGCGATATTCTACACTCATCCGTGGGAAATCGATCCGGGGCAGCCGCAGGTGCCAGAAGCCCGGAGACTGGCGAAGTTCCGCCACCGGGTCAATCTCGGCAGGATGGAGGACCGGATGACCCGGCTGCTGGCCGACTTCGCCTGGGACCGGATGGACCGGGTATTCGGCCATCTGTTCCAGCCCGCATAAGGCGCGCCCTGAACCATGACGATCAACTGCCGGCCCGCCGAAGCCAGGGATGAACGCGCCTGGGATGAATTCGTCCTCGCACATCCGCAGGGCACATTCTTCCACCGGATCGCTTGGCGGCATGTCATTCGCGAAGCCTTCCGCCACACGCCGCACTACCTCCTGACCGAACGGGACGGCGCCATCACCGGGGTCCTGCCCCTGGTGCATATGAAAACCCGGCTGTTCGGCAACTCCCTGGTCTCCTCGCCCTTCTGCGTCTATGGCGGCCCGATCGGCGCCGATGCGGAAAGCGTGACCATGCTGGGCGAGGCGGCAGCCGCCCTGATGCCCAGG
>DASTAF010000017.1:0-4290 GCA_035713005.1 Acetobacteraceae bacterium | reverse complement strand
CGCCCCCTCCGTTCCCGCCGACGCGGTCCAGCGCGGGCCGGACGGCTATTACCTCTACGCCATCCGGCCGGACGATACGGTTCACCGCCTGCCGGTGACGCTGCTGCAGGAGAGCGGCGGCATCGCCGTCATCGCCAAGGGGGCGAAGCCGGGCATGAGGGTGGTGCTTTCCGGGGCCGGGCGGCTCGACGAAGGCAGCCATGTCACCATTGCCGGTCCGTCCGCCCCGTGAATCTCTCGGCACCCTTCATCCGCCGCCCGGTCGCGACATCGCTGCTGATGCTCGCGGTGCTCCTGGCGGGCCTGGCGGCCTATCCGTTCCTGCCGGTCGCCGATCTGCCGAATGTCGATTTCCCGACCATCCAGGTCAGCGCCACCCTTCCCGGCGCCAGCCCCCGGACCATGGCCGCGACCGTCGCCGCCCCGCTGGAGCGGCAGTTCGCGGAAATCCCCGGGGTGACGCAGCTCACCTCCACCAGCGTCCTCGGCTCGACGCAGATCGCCATCGCCTTCGCGCTGGACCGCAACATCAATTCCGCCGCCCAGGATGTCCAGGCGGCGATCAACGCCGCCGCCGGCAGCCTGCCCGCCGACCTGCCCAGCCCACCCACCTACCGCAAGATCAATCCCGCCGATTCCCCCATCACCATCCTCGCCGTGCAGTCCGACGCGCTGCCGCTGACCAGGGTGGATGATTACGCCGACAACATCCTCGCCCAGAAGATATCGCAGATTTCCGGCGTCGCGCAGGTGGTGATCGGCGGCCAGCAGAAGCCGGCGATCAGGATCGATGTCGATCCGGCGCGGCTCGCCGCCATGGGGCTGACGCTGGAGCAGGTGCGGCAGATGCTGGTGAATGCCACCGTCAACGCGCCGAAAGGCTCGATCGACGGCCCCAGCCGCTCCTTCGCCCTCTACGACAACGACCAGATCGACACCGCCTCGGCCTTCGACAATGTCATCGTCTCCTACGTGAAGGGGGCGCCGGTCTATGTGCGGGATATCGGCCATGCCGTCGCCGGGCCGGAGAATGACGAGCTGGCCTCCTGGCAGAACGGCCATCGCGGCATCGCGCTGATCATCTTCAAGCAGCCCGGCGCCAACGTGCTCGACACGGTGAAGCGGATCAAGGAGTTGCTGCCGCGGCTGAGGGCGGACATTCCGCCCTCCGTGCACGTCTTTCCGGTGGTGGACCGCACGGAGCTGATCCGCGCCTCCATTCACGATGTTCAGTTCTCGCTGGGCCTCGCGGTGGCGCTGGTGATCATGGTGATTTTCGTCTTCCTCCGCAGCCTGTGGGCGACGGCGATTCCCGCCTTCGCCGTGCCGCTGGCCTTCGCCGGCACTTTCGGCGCCATGTACGCGCTCGGCTTCAGCCTGGACAACCTGTCGCTGATGGCGCTGACCATCTCGGTAGGATTCGTGGTGGACGATGCCATCGTCATGCTGGAGAACATCCACCGCTATCTGGAGGACGGGCTTTCCCCGATGCAGGCGGCGCTGAAGGGCTCGGGGGAGATCGGCTTCACCATCGTCTCGATCACCTGCTCGCTGATCGCGGTGTTCATTCCGCTGCTGCTGATGGGCGGCATCGTCGGGCGGCTGTTCCGGGAGTTCTCCGTCACCATCGCGGTCGCCGTGCTGGTCTCGGCGATGGTCTCGCTGATCCTGACGCCGATGCTCTGCTCGCGCTTCCTCAAGAGCGAACATGACGTGGCGCATGGCCGGCTCTACCTCGCGATGGAGCGGGGCTTCGACGCCATGCTCGGCTTCTACCGCCGGACGCTCGACATCGCCCTGCGCCACGCCCGGCTGACTCTGCTGATCTTCATCGCGACGGTGGCGCTCACCGCCTATCTGTTCCTCACCATCTCCAAGGGCTTCTTTCCCGAGCAGGATATGGGCCTCGTCGTCGCGGTGACCGAGGCGGGGCAGGATGTGTCGTTCCAGCGCATGATGAAGCTGCAGGGGGAGGCGATGCGGATCATCAAGGCCGATCCCAATGTCGCCTCGTTCAATTCGACCATCGGCGCCGGCATCGGCGGCCAGACCGCCAATAACGGGCGCATCTTCATCAACCTGAAGTCTTTCGGCGAACGCAAGGCTTCGGCGCAGCAGGTGGTCGCGGAGCTTGCCCCGAAGCTCGACCGCATCGTCGGGCTGAAGGTCTATCTGCAGGCGGCGCAGGACGTGACGGTGGGCGCGCGCTTCGCCAAGACCGAGTATCAGTACACGCTGCAGGACGCGAACAGCGCCGATCTCTATAAATGGGCGCCGCGCGTGCTGGCGGCGCTGCGGACCCTGCCGATCCTGCGCGAGGTCGGCTCCGACGAGCAGAACAGCGGCACCGCCGCGACGCTGGTGATCGACCGCGATGCCGCCTCGCGCTTCGGCATCAGCCCCGCCGCCATCGACGCCACGCTCTACGATGCCTTCGGGCAGCGCGAGATCACCCAGTATTTCACCCAGGTGAATGCCTATCACGTGGTGATGCAGGTGCCGGCTGCCCTGGCGGGCAAGCTCTCGGCGCTGAACGAGCTTTATGTCTCCTCCTCGTCGGGCCATGCGGTGCCGCTCTCGGCGCTGGTGCATCTGACCACCAGGCCCCTGGTGCCCATCGTGATCAACCATCAGGGGCAGTTCCCCTCGGTCACCATCTCCTTCAACCTGAAGCCCGGCGCCTCGCTCGGCAGCGCGGTGCGGGAGGTGGACCAGGCGATGGCGAGGCTGCACCCGCCGGCGGCGCTGATCGGCTCCTTCCAGGGCACGGCGCAGGCCTTCCAGAACTCGCTCTCCAGCGAGGTCTATCTGATCGCGGCGGCACTGATCTCGGTCTATATCATCCTCGGCATGCTGTACGAGAATTACATCCTGCCGCTCACCATCCTTTCCACCCTGCCTTCCGCCGGCGTGGGGGCGCTGCTCGCCTTGCTGATCACCGGGCAGCAATTCACCATCATCTCGCTGATCGGCATCATCCTGCTCATCGGCATCGTCAAGAAGAACGGCATCATGATGGTGGATTTCGCCATCGCCGCCGAGAGGCGTGACGGGCTGCCGCCGCTGGAGGCGATCCGCCGCGCCGCCCTGCTGCGCTTCCGTCCGATCCTGATGACGACGATGGCCGCCATGCTGGGCGGGGTGCCGTTGATGTTTGCCTCCGGCGCCGGATCGGAGCTGCGCCGCCCGCTGGGCACCGCCATCGTCGGCGGGCTGCTGCTGAGCCAGATCCTCACACTTTATACCACGCCCGTTATCTACCTTTATCTCGACAGCCTGCAGAACCGGCTGGCGCGGTCCCGGAAGCGGCGGATGCCGCGTCTCGCGGAGACCATGACCAGCGCGGAGTGACAACTGGCCGCTGTTGCCGGGGCGCGATTTGTGCCATGGCGGAGGGGCATATTCAGGAGGAATCGGATGATCTACGAGATGCGGGTTTATCGCACCATGCCCGGGCGGCTGCCGGCGCTGCTCTCCCGCTTCGAGAACCACACGCTGAGCATCTGGAAGCGGCTCGGCATCCGGCAGGCCGGGTTCTGGACCACGCTGGTGGGCGAATCCTCCTATGACCTCACCTACATGCTGGCCTGGGAATCGCTCGCCGAGCGCGAGCAGAAATGGGGCGCCTTCATGGCCGATCCCGAATGGCACCAGGTCCGCGCCGAGACGGAGAAGGACGGGGCGATCAATGCCAATGTCAGCAACCAGTTTCTCGCGCCGACCTCCTTCTCGGCGGTGAAGTAGGCGCCGGACCCGAAGGCCCATGTCCCATAACAGCTTCGGGCACCTGTTCCGCGTCACCACCTGGGGGGAGAGCCATGGACCCGCCATAGGCTGCGTGGTGGATGGCGTGCCGCCGCGCATCCCGCTGAGCGAGGCGGACATCCAGCCCTGGCTGGACCGCCGCCGCCCCGGCCAGTCCCGCTTCACCACCCAGAGGCGGGAGCCGGATCAGGTGCGCATCCTCTCCGGCGTGTACCGGGGGTTGACCACCGGCACGCCGATCTCGCTGCAGATCGAGAATGTCGATCAGCGGTCGAAGGATTACGCCAATATCGCCGAGCGCTTCCGCCCCGGCCATGCCGACATCACCTATCACTGGAAATACGGCATTCGCGATCCGCGCGGCGGCGGGCGCTCATCCGCCCGCGAGACGGCCATGCGGGTTGCCGCCGGGGCCATCGCGCGGAAAATCCTCGGGCCGGGCGTGATGATCCGCGGGGCGCTGGTGCAGATGGGGCCGCACCCTGTCACCCGCACCCGCTTCGACTGGGGCGAGGTGGGGAACAA
>DASTAF010000016.1:0-2229 GCA_035713005.1 Acetobacteraceae bacterium | reverse complement strand
TCGCGGCGATGAGCGCCGGGCTGCCGGGAATGGCCTGGAATGCCCTGCCCGCGCGGGCGGCGATCCGGCGCGTGGAGGCGGCGCCATGAACCTGATCCTGTTCGGCCTGCTCAACATCATCGGCATCCTGCTCGCCCTGGTGGTCGGCGCGGCGCTGCTCACCTGGATCGAGCGGCGGCTGCTGGGTTTCTGGCAGGACCGGAAAGGCCCGAACCGGGTCGGGCCGTTCGGGTCGCTGCAGGTCGCCGCCGACATGATCAAGATATTGTTCAAGCAGGACTGGACGCCGCCCTTCGCCGATCGCGGCTTGTTTGTCGTGGCGCCCGCCATCGTGATAGTCGCGGTTTTGCTCGCCTTCGCGGTGGTGCCGGTGACGCCCTCGATCGGCATTGCCGGCGACCTCAATATCGGCATCCTGTTCTTCCTCGCGATGACCTCGCTCTCGGTCTACAGCGTGGTCTTCGCGGGCTGGGCCTCGAACAGCAAGTATTCGCTGCTGGGCGGCGTGCGGGCGGCGGCGCAGATGGTCAGCTACGAGGTGTTCATGGGGCTGTCGCTGATCGGCGTGGTGATGCTGGCGGGCTCGTTCAGCCTGACCCGGATCGTCCAGGCGCAGCGCGGCCTGTGGTATGTGGTGCCGCAATTCCTCGGCTTCATCGTCTTCCTGATCGCGGGAATCGCCGAGACGCACCGTTTGCCATTCGATCTGCCGGAAGGCGAGAACGAGCTGGGCGCAGGGTTTCATACCGAATATTCCAGCATGAAGTTCGGCATGTTCTTCGTCGGCGAGTATATCGGCATCCTGCTGATCTCGGCGATGATGACGATCCTGTTCTTCGGCGGCTGGCAGGGGCCGCTGCTGCCGCCGATCATCTGGTTCGCGGTCAAGACCGGCGCCTTCGTCGCCTTCTTCATCCTGCTGCGCGCCGCCCTGCCGCGCCCGCGCTACGACCAGCTGATGGCCTATGGCTGGAAGGTCATGCTGCCGCTCTCCCTGCTGAACATCGCCGCGACCGGCGCGGCCATACTGATGAAGGGTTAGTACCCGCCGACCAACGGGAAAGGATGCCGCGATGCTGAGTTCGATACGCACGCTCTGGTTCACCTTCCTGCATCTGTTTCACCGCAGCGTGACGGTGGAATATCCCGACGAGATGCCTTATCTCGCGCCGCGCTATCGCGGCCGCATCGTGCTCTCGCGCGATCCCGATGGCGAGGAGCGCTGCGTCTCCTGTTATCTCTGCGCCGTCGCCTGTCCGGTGGATTGCATCAGCCTGCAGAAGACCGAGGCCGAGGGGCGGTGGTATCCGGAATTTTTCCGGGTCAATTTCTCCCGCTGCATTTTCTGCGGCTTCTGCGAGGAAGCCTGCCCGACCTATGCCATCCAGCTGACGCCGGATTTCGAGATGGGCGAGTACGACCGGCGGAACATGGTGTACGAGAAGGAGGATTTGCTGATCAGCGGCACCGGGAAATATCCCGATTACAGCTTCTACCGCGTCTCCGGCCTTGCGATTCCGGGCAAGGACAAGGGCGAGGCGGAGCGCGAGCGCCCGCCCGTCGACACGCGCTCGCTGCTGCCATGAGGGGGCGATTGCCATGAACGCGACATTCTATCTCTCCGCCATCATCGCCGTGCTTTCCACGCTGCTGGTGATCACCCGGACGAACGGCGTGCACGCGCTGCTCTATCTGATCGTCTCGCTGCTCGCCGTGGCGCTGGTTTTCTACACGCTGGGCGCGCCCTTCGCGGCGGCGCTGGAGGTGATCGTTTATGCCGGGGCCATCATGGTGCTGTTCGTGTTCATGGTGATGATGCTCAATCTGGGCGAGGCGGCGGCGGCGCGCGAGGCGGCCTGGATGGAGCCGGGGATCTGGGCCGGCCCGGCGATCCTGTCCGTCATCCTGGCGGCGCAGCTCGCCTACATGCTGGAGAATAATGGGGTGGGAGGCAGCCGGGGAGCGGTATCGTCGAGAAGCGTCGGCATCGTGCTGTTCGGCCCCTACCTGCTCTGCGTCGAGCTTGCCTCGATGCTGCTTCTGGCGGCGCTGGTGGCGGCCTACCGCCTCGCGCAAACCGAAAGGCGCTGATCCCATGGCGACGATTCCCCTGCAGCAGCCCTTGTTCCTCGCGGTTCTGCTCTTCGCCCTCGGCGTTGCCGGGGTGCTGACGCGGCGGAACCTCATTTTCGTGCTGATGTCGATCGAGATCATGCTGAACGCGGCGGG
>DASTAF010000015.1:0-3314 GCA_035713005.1 Acetobacteraceae bacterium | reverse complement strand
CCGCAGAGCCGCCCCGCGCCATCCACGGCGATGCTGCCCACCACCACCCCGTTGAACAGCATGCGCCGCCGGGCCGTCATCAACGCCCCGCCCAGCGGAATCAGCCTGCTGCCATCGACCGCCAGCCGTCCGGTCACGGCGCTGTCCACCACCGCGGGCTTGCCGGGCGCCAGTTGCACGATATCCCCATCCTCCAGCAGCAGGGAGGGAATCTGATGCGCCTGGGCAAGTTCGGCCTGCGCCGCCATGTGCCGCCATTCGCCATGGCTGGGGATGACCATCTGCGGACGGACCAATTGGTATAGCCGGCGCAGCTCGTCCCGCGCCGGATGGCCGGAGACATGAACCATGTGATCGGCATCGGTCATCACATTCACGCCGCGGCGCACCAGATCGTCCTGCACCAGCCCGATGGCGCGCTCATTGCCCGGGATCATGCGGGAGGAGAAGATCACGGTGTCGCCCGTCTCCAGTGCCGCGTTGCGGTGCGTGCCGGCGGCGATGCGGGCAAGGGCAGAGCGCTTCTCGCCCTGGCTGCCGGTGACCAGCATCAGCAGGTGATCCGGCGGAATGCGGCCGATCTCATCTTCCGGGATGAAATCCGGCGCGTCCCGCAGATAGCCGCATTCCTGCGCCGCCTGAACATAGCGGCCGAGGCTGCGGCCGACCAGCGCCACATGACGCCCGGATTCCCGCGCGGCATGAACGGCGCTCGATATCCGCGCCACATTGCTGGCAAAGCAGGTGATCGCCACCCTTCCCTTCATGCCTTTGAGCAGCGCCGTCAGGCTCTGCCGCACCGCAGCCTCGGAGCCGGAATGGCCTTCGACGAGGGCATTGGTGCTGTCCGACATCATGGCCAGCACCCCCTCGTCGCCCAGGGCCCGCAGGGCGGCCTCGTCGGTTGGCGGGCCGACCAGCGGATCGGGATCGAGCTTCCAGTCCCCGGTATGCAGCACCGTGCCGAAGCGGGTGGTGATGGCCAGCGCCTCGGCTTCCGGCGTCGAATGGGCGACGCGGATGAAGCGGAGCTTGAAAGGACCGATCTCGAAGGAACCGCCGGGCGGAATCACGATGATCCTCACCTCGCGCAGCAGCCCCGTCTCGCCCAGGCGCGAGCGCAGCAGCGCGGCGGCGAAAGGGGTGGCATAGATCGGGCAGCGCAGCGAGGACCAGAGATGCGAGACCCCGCCGATATGATCCTCATGGGCATGGGTGATCACCAGCCCCTTGAGCTGATCCCGCCGCTCGGCGATGAAAACCGGGTCCGGCACCACCAGCTCGGTCTCCGGCGCGTCGGGCCCCGCGAATCCCATGCCGCAATCGACGGCGAGATAGGCGCCGTCCACCCCGTATATGTTGAAATTCATGCCGATCTCGCCGGTGCCGCCCAGCGGCACGTAGATCAGCCCTTCGGATTGGTCTTCCATACTTTATAGATACTTTCAGTCTTATCGGATGTGCAGGTCAGTCAGCTTCAATTTCGGCATGGCGCTCGCGCGTGGGCGCCCGGTTGCGCAACGCCAGCAGGCGCAGCCCTTCGAGGGTGAGATCGGAATCGATCCGGGTGATGCGCGGGCAGCCCTCGGCGAAAAGGGGCGCCAGCCCGCCGGTCGCCACCACCTTCAGCGGCGCGCCATATTCCGCCTCGATCCGGACGATCAGCCCCTCGATCAGCCCGACATAGCCCCAGTAGATGCCCGAGCGCATGGCAGGCACGGTGGAGCGGCCGATGACGGATTGCGGCCGCCCGATGCCGATGCGCGGCAGCCGCGCCGCCGCCTGGTGCAGCGCCTCGATCGATAGATTGACGCCGGGCGAGATGACGCCGCCGAGATAGGCCCCCCGCTGGTTCACCACGTCGAAGGTGGTAGCGGTGCCGAAATCCACCACGACCAGAGGCCCGCCATAACGCTGATAGGCGGCGAGCGAGTTCAGCAGCCGGTCGGCGCCCACCTCGTCAGGATTGTCCACCTCGATGGGAAAGCCCCAGTCGAGCGAGGCGCGGGCGATCAGCGGCTCGACATCGAACCAGTCCCGGCAGAGCCGGCGCAGGTGATAGAGGGCCGCAGGCACCACCGTACCGATCACCGCGCCGGTGACGGCGGAGGTCTTCACGCCCGATCGGGCGAATAGCCGGTCAAGCCAGACACCATATTCATCGGAGGTGCGCTGCGCGTTGGTGGCAATGCGCCAGGTGCCACGCCATTCCGTGCCGTCATGAATGGCAAAGACGATATTGGTATTGCCGGCATCGACGACGAGCAGCATTTCCTCAGCCTTTCTCATCCCAGGGCGATCTCGCCGGCGCGGATCGTCTCCACCCCGCCGGCGCGCTCCAGCAGCAGCGAGCCCTCCGCCGTCAGCCCGGCAAAGCTTCCCGACACCCGCCCGCCATCCACGGTGACGGGAGTGCCCGGCGCATGGGCGCGGCCGAGCCATGCCGCCCGCAGCGTCTCCGGCTCCATCGGGTTCAGCCAGCGGTCGAGCCGCGCGAGGATCTCCCGCATCACCTGGTTGGGATTTGCGGCACCTCCATGCGCCGCGAGAGAAGTGACGGCGCGGCCAGGGACACCCGGCGCATGGGCAAGATTGGCGCCGAAGCCAATCACCATCCAGCCGATCCTGTCCGTCTCGATCCCGGCCTCAATCAGCACGCCTCCGAGCTTCGCGGAGCCGATCAGTACATCGTTCGGCCATTTCAACATGGTTTTCACTGGAGGCGGGAGGAATCGCTGCAGGGATTCGGCCAGGACCAGCCCCGCCATGAGCGAGAACAGGCCCGCATCCTCCGGCCGCGCCGCCGGCCGCAGCAGCACGGAAAGGAACAGATTGCCCGGGGGAGATTGCCAGGAGCGCCCAGCCCGGCCGCGGCCGCCCGTCTGCACCCCCGCCAGCACAGCAAACCCCGCTGCCTCACCCGCTGCGGCGCGGGCGAGGCAGAGATCGGATGTCGAATCGAGAGTTTCGAAAGTCTCGATCCGCCAGTGCGTCACAATTTTCCGACCGGAGCGGCAGCGGCGCTTCTGGCTGACGGCGCCGTTTGAAACAGGGAATGCGCCGCCTCGGAAGAGGCGGAGGTGACTGGGCGCGGATAGAGCACGAACAGGGCGGTGACAATGGCGCTCGCCATGATCACGAAAGTCACGCCGCCATGGCGCCGGTCAAAATTTGGGGTGCCGCTGTCGAAATACATGATCTTGATCACGCGCAGGTAATAGAAGGTGGAGACCACGCTGGTCAGCACACCGATCACCGCAAGCGTGATCAGTCCCGCCTGCACCGCGGCGAGGAACACGTAGAGCTTGCCGAAG
>DASTAF010000014.1:0-2330 GCA_035713005.1 Acetobacteraceae bacterium | reverse complement strand
CCTGCCGGTTTGGAACTTCAAGAATTTCAAGGTGCCCAGCCAGTACGTGCTGGTGCTGCTGCTGGGGGTGGTGGGGCTGGCCGCGATCATGATGGCCGATCCCTGGCTCGGCCTGGTGCTGATGGCCTTCATGTACCTGGTCATGCTGCCCTTCAGCCGGCGCAGCTTCAAGCGGCTTCAGGCCGAAGCCGAGGCGAGGCTGAAGGACGCCGATCCGCTGAACTGAGCCGCGATGATCTCCCTCACCGCCTGATCGAAGGCGGCTCTGCCGTTCTCCCGCGCCAGCCGCCGCAGCGCGGCTTCCCGCAGCCGGGTCCAGAGCACCTCCGACTGATAGAGCCGCGCAATCTGGCTCGCGAAGGCCTCGGCGTCGCCCACCGGGGCCGAGAGAATCTCGGCTCCATCCGTCCAGTCAAGCTGGCCGGCCAGCAGGCCAGTGGCCACGCAGGGAATGCCCCGTGATGCCGCCTCGTACAGCTTGTAGGGCGTGCCCGCGGCGAAGCGAGTGGGCGCGATGAAGACCCGATGATTGTCATAGGCCGGCCCGGTATCATCCACCGCGCCGCGCAGATCAATATGCGGATGGCCGGCGAATTCCGACAGATCGACCCCCGGCGCCGCATAGCCGATAACGGTGAGCTTCGGCACCGCCGGCATCAGCCGCGCCAGCGCGGGCAGAATTTCCTTCGCGTACCAGCGCAGCGCATCCAGATTTGGGCTGTCCATCTGGTGGATGGCGGCGACCAGCAGCAACCCTTCCCGTTCGGCGAATTCCCGTGGCGTCGGCTCCGGCTCCCGGATGGTTCCCAGAACCGAGGCCGAGGGCAGGCCGATCCTTTCGAGGATACCGGCTTCGGCCTGGCTGACGGCGGTGACATGCCGGCAGCATCCGGCATTGGCGAACTCACGCGCCAGTGCGGCATCGAGATCGAACTCTCCGCCCTTCAGCCTTGCCGCCGCCTGATCACGCAGCGACTCGATCGCCTCGGTGTCCAGAATGACAGGCACGGTGCGCGGATCAATGCCTGCCTCCCTGAGGATCGGCAGAACACGGTCGAGATTATGGGTGCGCGAAACCCAGATCAGGTCAAAATAATCCGCACGCTCGCGCAGCAGGGCGGAAAGAGTGAGGATATTGCGGTCGTGCAGCACCTCCACCGTCTCCGGCAGGTCGCCGAACAGGCTCATGATGTCGTGCCGGGCGCCGTTCACCGGCAGCACGCTCACCTGATGCCCCGCCTCCGCCATGGCGCGCACCACGTCGTTCGCCCGCACGAAGCCGGAACCGAGGCGGCGCAGCGGAATGGTGTCCTCCAGAAACAGGATGCGCCTGCCCTGGCTCACGCTTCGCGCCCTGCAGAGGGTTTCGGGGGCGCGCGCGAACTTCGTGCCGAGGAAGCGCTCGTGCTTGCGCCTGAACATGCCTCGCCCCCGCCGCATCAGCATCATCGAAGCCTCGGTATTGGCGGCGCTGCCATATTCCAAGTGATGAACCACCGCCGCCGGATCGTAGACGATGCGGTATCCCGCCTCCGCCATGCGGATGCAGAGATCGACCTCCTCGTAATAGGCGGGGCTGAAGGCCGGATCGAACCCGCCCAGGCGCTTCACCAGATCGGCCCGGCAGAGTAGGAAGACGCCGGAGCAGTAATCCACGTCGCGGAGGAAATTCGCCTCCGGCGCCAGTGGCGAGGCATCACGCAGATAGCCCGTGGTGGTGCCGTCCGCCCAGATGATCGAGCCGGCCTCCTGCAGCCGCCCGTGCATGCGGATGATCTTGCCGCCGACCGCGCCAATATCCTCGCGCGAGAAAAGCCGCTCCAGCGCCGCGAGGATGCAGCCAGGGCCGAGTTCGGTATCGTTGTTCAGGAACAGCAGCGCCGGAGCGGCTGCCCTCGCCAGCCCCTGGTTGCAGGCGCGAAGGAACCCTTCATTCTCCGCGTTCCGGATGATGATGGCACCCGAAACATAGGAGCCGATCCGCGGCGTCTCGTCCGTCGAGCCGTTATCAACCAGGATCAGCTCGATCCCGCCCGAATAATTTTCCCGCAGCGAGGCCAGCGCCGCCATGGTGAGGGCGAACTGGTTGTGCAGCACCATCACCACCGAAAGAGCCGGCGCCGGCCCCGGGGTGAAATCCAGCCTGTGCCGTGCGTATAGCGCCGTCATGTTGCGCGCCTTGAGCAGGAAGAGCTGCTTGGCCGTCGGCTCCGCGATATCCGGCAGCCGCTCCGGCGGGCAATAAGGCAGGTTTTCCGCGAGCCCGATCAGGCGCAGATGGGCGAATGCGTCCCGCATCCTGCCGCTGTTCAGATCGTCGCGCACCCGCG
>DASTAF010000013.1:0-5245 GCA_035713005.1 Acetobacteraceae bacterium | reverse complement strand
GAAGCGGATGAGGAAGCGCCATCAGGGCACCATCGTCAATGTCGGCTCGGCGCTCGCCTATCGCTCGGTGCCGCTGCAGGCGGCCTATTGCGGCGCCAAATCCGCCATACGCGGCTTCACCGACAGCCTGCGTTCGGAAATCCTCCATGACGGCGACGACATCCACCTCACCATGGTGCAGTTGCCCGCCGTCAACACGCCGCAGTTCAACTGGGCGCTGAACAAGACCGGCTCGCGCGCCCGTCCGGTGCCGCCGGTCTTCGAGCCGGAGGTTCCAGCCCGCGCCATCGTTTTCGCCGCCTTCCATCGGCGGCGCGAAATCTGGGTCGGCTTCCCCACCGTCAAGGCGATTCTCGCCAACCGCATCGCCCCCGGACTGGCGGACCGCTATCTCGCCGCCTACGGCTATAGCAGCCAGATGACCCCTCAACCCACGGAACCCGACCAGCCGAACAATCTCTACGAGCCGGTGAAGGGCGATTACGGCCCGCGCGGCCGGTTCGGCGCCGAGGCCCGCGACGGCAGCTACGAGATGTTCACCGACAGGCACAAGATGCTCGCCTATGCGACACTCGCCGTCAGCACGGCCGCCGGGCTGGTCGGCTTGCACCTGCTTGCAAAGAAATATGATTTCTGAAAGTCAAAAGCAGTTCTTTCCTGCAGGAAAGAACCAAAGAACTTTTCCTGATCAAGGAGCCTTATGAGCACCGATCATTACGACCTGATCGTCATCGGCAGCGGGCCGGGGGGCGCATCGCTCACCCACCGGCTGGCGCCGACCGGGAAAAAGATATTGCTGCTGGAGCGCGGCGACTACCTGCCGCGCAGCCAGGACAACTGGTCCGCCAAGGCGGTTTTCGTCGATGCGAAATACCAGGCCAAGGAGACCTGGTACGACCACAAGGACAAGCCGTTCCATCCCGGCCTGCATTACTTCGTCGGCGGCAATTCCAAGGTCTATGGCGCCGCCCTGTTCCGCCTGCGCGAGCGCGATTTCGAGGAGCTGCGCCACAAGGAGGGCATCTCGCCCGCCTGGCCGGTGAAATACGACGTCTTCGAGCCCTATTACGCCGAGGCCGAAAAGCTCTTCGCCGTCCACGGCAACCGCGGCGAGGACCCGACCGAGCCCTGGTCCAGCGGCGGCTTCCCCTATCCGGGCGTCGCCCATGAGGGCAAGGTGCAGCAGTTGAACGACAGCCTGCTGAAGGACGGGCTGCATCCCTTCCATCTCCCCCTCGGCATCAGGCTCGACGAGCGGGACGGGAAACCCACTCCGACCAGCGTGTGCATCAAGTGCGACGCGTTCGACGGCTTCCCCTGCCTGCTGAACGGCAAGGCGGACGCGCAGGTGATGTGCGTCGACCCCACCCTCGCCGCGCATCCCAACGTCACCCTGCTCACCAATGCCTATGTCTCGAAGCTGGAAACCGATCCTTCCGGCAGGCGGGTCGCCTCCGTCCATGTCACCCGCGGCGGCGAGGAGGAACGCTACTCGGCGGATATCGTCGTCTCCGCCTGCGGCGCGCTCAGCTCCGCCCTGCTGCTGCTGCGCTCGGCGAACGATGCCCATCCGAACGGCCTCGCCAACGGCTCGGACCAGCTCGGCCGCAACTACATGCGCCATAACCAGGCGGTGCTGATGGCGGTGCTCAAGGACCGGATCAACGCCACCTTCCAGAAGACCATGGCGGTCAGCGACTATTATTTCGGCGACCAGGACTTCCCCTGGCCGATGGGGCTGATCCAGATGTGCGCCAAGGTGCATGGCGAGCAGATCAGGGGTGAATCGGTGGCGCAATGGATGTCCTTCCTGCCGGAACTGCCCTTCGAGCTGCTCGCCCATCACGCGATGGATTTCTGGCTCTCCAGCGAAGACCTGCCGCATCCGGACAACCGCGTCACCATCGGGCGCGACGGCCGCGTCTACCTGAACCTCGTGGACACGAATCTCGAAGCGATGCGGCAGCTCCGCGAACGCTTCGAGGGGATGATGAGCCGCGCCGGCACCTATCCGCGCGTCTTCGAGCGCTCGCTCTATTTCGACAAGAACATCCCGCTCGCCGGCACCGCGCACCAGGCCGGCACCGCCCGCTTCGGCACCGATCCGAAAAGCTCGGTGCTCGATCCCGACTGCCGCGCGCATGAGCTGGACAATCTCTATCTCGCGGATGCCAGCTTCTTCCCCTCCATCGGCGCGGTGAACCCGACCCTGACCATCATCGCCAACGCGCTGCGCCTCGCCGACATCATCAAGGCGCGCATCGGATAAAACCTGCCCGGAGTTGCGGATGGCGCCCCGGCGCGCCATCTGCGCCGGGTTGTTTCATGTCGAAGGTTTTCCCGATGGTCCATGTGCCGCTTCTCTTCCAGCCGATCTCCTTCCGCTCCGTCACCGCGAAGAACCGCGTCGTGGTCTCGCCCATGTGCCAGTACAGCGCCCGCGACGGGCTGGGGAATGACTGGCACCTCCAGCATCTCGGCTCGAAGGCCATGGGCGGCCCCGGCATCGTGTTCACCGAGGCCACTCATATCTCGCCCCAGGGGCGGATCACCGCGCAGGATCTCGGCCTGTGGAATGACGAGCAGGAGGCTTTCATGGCGAGGCTCGCCGCCATCATCGAACTCGGCGGCGCGGTGCCGGGGATGCAGATCGCCCATGCCGGGCGCAAGGCCAGCACCCTGCCGCCCTGGATCGGCGGCGGCTTCATTCCGCCCGGCGAACCGGATGGCTGGCTGCCGGAAGCGCCGAGCCCGATCCCCTTCGAGCCGGACCGTCCGGCCCCGCACGAGCTGACGGCGGCGGAAATCGCGGAGGTGGCGCGCGGCTTCGCATCCACCGCCGCCCGCGCCCGCCGCGCCGGCTACAAGATCATCGAGCTGCACGGCGCCCATGGTTATCTGCTGCATGAATTCATCTCCCCCATCACCAATCGCCGCAAGGACGGCTATGGCGGCGATCTGAAGGCGCGGGCGCGCTTCCTGATGGAAGTGTGCGACGCGGTGCGCGCCGAATGGCCGGATGACCTGCCGCTCTTCGTCCGGCTTTCCTGCAGCGACTGGATCGAGGGCGGCCACACCATCGAGGATTCGGTCCAGATCGCGAAATGGCTGAAGGCGCGCGGCGATGTCGACCTGATCGACTGTTCCAGCGGCGGCATCGCGCCGGAGCAGAAAATTCCCTCCATTCATCCCGGCTATCAGGTGCCCTTCGCCGAACGCATCCGGCGCGAGGCCGGCATCCCCACCGGCGCCGTGGGCATGATCCGGCAGGCCGACCATGCCGCCGAAATCCTCGCCAACGAACGGGCCGATCTGGTGCTGATCGCCCGCGCCCTGCTGGCCGATCCGGCATGGCCGCTGCGGGCGATGGAGCATTTCGGCCTCGATGTGGACTGGCCGCCGCAATATCAGCGCGCGGCGCTGATGGTGGACTGAACGCGAATGGACGGATGGCAGTTCTGGATCGACCGCGGCGGCACCTTCACCGATATCGTCGCCCGTGCCCCGGATGGCGGCCTTTCCGTCCACAAGCTGCTCAGCGAGAATCCGGAACGCTACCGCGATGCCGCCATCGCCGGGATCAAGAGCGTGCTGGGCATCCCGCCCGGTCGGCCCATCCCCGCCGGCCTGATCGATCAGGTGAAGATGGGCACCACCGTCGCCACCAACGCGCTGCTGGAGCGGCGCGGCGCGCCCACCCTGCTGGTGGTCAATCGCGGCTTCGCCGATCTGCTGCCGATCGGCAACCAGGCGCGGCCGCGCCTGTTCGATCTTGCCATCCGCAAGCCCTCGATGCTGTATCGCCGCGTCGCCGAGGTGGCGGGCCGCATCGGCGCCGATGGCCAGGAGATCGAGCCGCTCGATCCTGATGAAGTCGCCGCCCTGTTCGACGAGGCGCGCGGGGAGGGGATCGAGGCGGTGGCCATCGCCCTGATCCATGCCTGGAAATATCCGGAGCAGGAGCGGATGCTGGCGGAATTGGCCCGGGCGCGCGGCTTCGCCCAGGTTTCCGCCAGCCACGAGGTCAGCCCGCTGCTCCGCCTCGTCCCGCGCGCCGACACCACCATCGTCGATGCCTATCTCTCGCCCATCCTGCGCCGCTACGTCGCCCAGGTTTCGGGCGAGCTGCCCGGCGATGCGCGGCTCTATTTCATGCAGTCCCATGGCGGGCTCGCCCAGGCCTCGCGCTTTAAGGGCAAGGACGCCATCCTCTCCGGCCCCGCGGGCGGCATCGTCGGCGCCGCGCGCACCGCCGCCATGGCGGGATTCGAGGAGATCATCGGCTTCGACATGGGCGGCACCTCGACCGATGTCGCCCTCTACGCGGGCGGCTTCGAGCGCGCCTTCGAGACCGAGGTGGCGGGGGTGCGGATGCGCGCCCCGATGATGGCGATCAACACCGTGGCGGCGGGCGGCGGCTCCATCCTCTCCTTCGACGGCGCGCGCTTCCGCGTCGGGCCGGAAAGCGCCGGCGCCAGTCCCGGTCCGGCCGGCTACCGGCGCGGCGGTCCGCTCACCGTGACGGACGCCAATATCCGCGTCGGCAAGATTCAGCCCGCCCATTTCCCGGCGATTTTCGGCCCCGATGGCGATCGGCCGCTCGATGCGGAAACCGTGCGGCGGAAATTCGCCGCGCTCGCCGGTGAGATTGCCGGGGCGACGGGCACGCGGCGCGATCCGCGCGATGTCGCCGAAGGCTTCCTCCGCATCGCCATCGCCAACATGGCGAACGCCATCCGCGAGGTTTCGGTGCAGAAGGGGCACGATGTCACCCGCTTCGCGCTCGCCTGCTTCGGCGGGGCGGGCGGCCAGCATGCCTGCCTGGTGGCGGATGAGCTGGGCATGAACACCGTGCTCATCCACCCGTTCGCCGGCGTGCTCTCCGCCTATGGCATGGGCCTCGCCGATCAGACGGTGATGCGCGAGCAGGCGATGGAAATTCCGCTCGCGCCGGAAGCCCTGCCGCGCCTGGAGGCGGAAGCGGGGCGGCTCGCCGCCGAGGCGAGGGCGGCGCTGGTGGAGCAGGGCGCCGTGCCGGAAGGCATCGCGGTGAAGCGCCTGCTGCATCTGCGCTATCATGGCACCGAGGGGGCGCTGATCGTCTCGCTTGGCCCGCTCGGCGAAATAATCGCGGATTTCACCAAGGCGCATCGCGCCCGCTTCGGCTTCGCGACACCGGACCGCGCCGTCACGGTCGAGGCCGTCGCCGTCGAGGCCACCGCCGCCGGCCACCGGATCGACGAGC
>DASTAF010000012.1:0-6467 GCA_035713005.1 Acetobacteraceae bacterium | reverse complement strand
TGGGCCTTCATCCTGGCCCTTTCCGGGCAATCCCTCGCGAACGGCGCGTGGATGCGCTATGATCCCGCCACAAAAGCGCCGGAATCCCTTGTTTGGCATCCATGACGCTTGCTGGAGTGAAGTGAATGCCCGGATCGTGGTTCGAGGCGCTGACGCCGGGCCTGGTGATCGACGCCGAATGGAGGCGCACCGTCACCGAGGCGGATAACGTCCTGTTCTGCGGCATGACGATGAACACCCAGGCCCTGCATCTGGACGCCGAATTCGCCAGCACCACCGAATTCGGCAGGCCGCTGGTGAATTCGCTGTTCACCCTCGGCCTGATGATCGGCATGAGCGTCCACAACACCACCCAGGGCACCACCATCGCCAATCTCGGCATGACGGAGGTGCGGTTTCCGGCGCCGGTCTTCGCGGGCGACACCCTCCGCGTCCGCACCACGGTGCTCGCTGCGCGGGAAAGCCGCTCCCGCCCCGATGCCGGCATCGTCACCTTCCGGCATGAAGCCTTCAACCAGCACGGCATCCTGGTCGCCGCCTGCGAGCGCGCCGCCCTGATGAGAAAGCGGCCGCCGTCCGGCCAATGAAAGGATCAACCCGATGAAACTGCGCACGCTTCTGTTCGCCCCCGGCGATTCGCAGCGCAAGATCGAGAAGGCGCTGGCCTCGGACGCCGACGGCCTCATCCTCGATCTGGAGGACGGAGTTTCCCCCGCCAACAAGACCCTCGCCCGCAACACGCTGGCGGCCCTGCTGCCGAACCGGAGCCGCGCCCAGGTGGCGGTGCGGGTGAACCCGCGTGACTCCGCCTTCTATCTCGATGATCTCGCCGCCATCGTCCCCGCCCGCCCCGCCGCCATCATGCTGCCGAAATGCACCGGCCCCGAGGATCTGGCGGCGCTCGACCATCATATCGAGGCGCTGGAAGCCGCCTCCGCCCAGCCCCGCGGCACGATCAGGGTGATCGCGATGGTCGCCGAATCGGCGGCAGGGATCATCGCCCTGCCCCGATACCGGGCGATCCCGGAGCGGGTCATCGCCTTCGCCTTCGGCGCCGAGGATCTGGCGGGCGATCTCGGCGTGCCGCCGCGCCATGCCTCGGGCGGCCACCCCGCCCCCATCACGGCGGCGCGGGCGGCCACCCTTCTCGCCGCCGCTTCCTGCGGCGTGGCGGCGCTCGACACGCCCTTCCCCGATCCGCGCGACGAGGGCGGGCTGATCCGGGAGGCCGGGGCGGCGGCGGCGGACGGCTTCGCCGGCAAGCTGCTGATCCATCCGTCGCAGATCGCGCCGGTGCGCGATGCCTTCCTGCCGGATGCCGAGCGGATCGCCTGGGCGCACGCTGTCATCGGTTCTTTCGATCCGGTGAATCCCGGCGGCGTCTCGACCCTGCACGGAAAAATGATCGAGTTACCCCATGTTAAGCTGGCGCGCCGTATCCTTGCCTCGGTGGATTGAGAGCGGCGCCGCCTCCGGCGAAACGCGCCTGTTACAATTCTCGGCTATAGGACCGCTCTCGCGAGCAAGGACCTCCCTGATTGAGACAAGACGATCGGCAAGCCCGGCAAGGCCATGTTTTTTCGCGGGCATTCATGTTCCTGCCCATGCTGGCGCTGCTTTCCGGCTGCGCCGTCGGCCCCCGGTTCCATGCGCCGGGGCTTCCCGTGCCGGGGCGCTTCGCGGCCTCTGGGAACCAGCCGCCCGCCTGGCCGCAGCCCGGCTGGTGGCGGAATTTCGGCTCGCCCGAGCTGGACAGGCTCATGGCCCAGGCCCGCCTGCATAATTTCTCGGTGCGGATCGCGGTGGCGCAGTTGGAGGCGGCGAACGCCCAGATCGAGATCGCCGGCGCGCCGCTGCTGCCGGCCGTCACCGCAAGCGGCGGCGGCAGTTTCGAGCAGGCCGGCACCTCCGCCGCCCGCAGTTCCTCGCGCAGCAGCTTCTCCACCCTGGGTGGCTTGTCATCGGGAAGCGGCAAGACCATCGACACAAGATCCTTCACCGCCAGCTTCCAGGCCTCCTACCAGCTCGATTTCTGGGGCAAGAACTACGATGCCCTCCGGGCGGCCCAGGCCAATGCCGCGGCGGCGGCCTTCAACGCATCGACCGTGGCGCTGACCGAGGAAGCCGCGGTCGCCACCACCTATTTCCAGACCATCGCCTATCAGGACGAACTCGCCATCGCGCGGCAGAATCTCGCGGCGGCGGAGGGGCTGCTCCGGCAATTGCAGGCGGAGCTGAGGGCGGGCGTCACCGATTCCGCCACCGTGGCGCAGCAGGCGGCCCTGGTCGCCTCCGAGCGCGCGACCATCCCGAACCTGCAATCGGAGATGCGCCAGCAGGCCATCGGCCTCGGCATCCTCACCGGCACGGCGCCGGAATTCCTGCGCGTGCGGGGCGGCGCACTGGGCGCGCTGCGCGTGCCCTCCATCAATCCCGGCCTGCCCTCGCAGCTTCTCGAACGCCGCCCGGACATCGCCCAGGCGGAGGCGACGCTGATCGCCGCGAATGACGATGTGCGCGCCGCCATCGCCGCCTTCTTCCCCTCGATCACCCTGACCGGCTCGGCCGGCTGGCAGAGCACGGCGCTGAACGCCCTGTTCTCGCCCGGCTCCTTCCTGCTGAGCGCGGCAAGCTCCGTCGCCCAGCCGATCTTCGAGGGTGGCGCCCTGGCGGGGCAGCTCAACGTCAACCGCGCCACCTATCGCGAGGATGTGGCGCGCTACGAGCAATCGGTGGTGCAGGCCTTCACCGACGTGGAAACCGCGCTCACCGCCCTGCATTACGCGACGCGGCAGGAAGCGCTGGAGCGCGCCGCGGTGACGCGGGCGCGGGACGCGCTGGCCGGCGCGCAGGCGCAGCTCAATGCCGGCACCGTCAATATCAGCACGGTGCTGACCGCCCAGCAGACCCTGCTTTCCGACGAGAACACACTGGAACAGGCCCGGCTTACACGCTTCGATGCCGCCGTCAATCTCTACAAGGCCCTCGGCGGCGGGTGGACGCTCGCGAATGCCGAAGCCCGGAGCCCGGAAATCCCATGACGCCCGAACCCGCCCCTCCGCCCGCCACGCGCCCGCCGAAACGAGGACGATGGCGGAATATCCTCCTCGCCATCGGCGCGATCATCGCGGTTATCGTGCTGGTCCGGCTCTTCGGCGCCCACGGCAAGCGCAAGGCGGTTGCGCATGCCGCCATTCCCGTCACCCTGGCCCGCGCGGGGACGGAGGACGTTCCGGTCTATCTCGACGCGCTGGGAACCGTGGCGGCCTACCGCACGGTGACGGTGCAGCCGATGATCACCGGCCCGCTCGACAAGGTGCTGTTCCACGAGGGGCAGTTCGTCAGCAAGGGGCAGGAGATCGCCGAGATCGATCCCGCCCCCTATGAGGCGGCGCTGGCCCAGGCCCAGGCCAAGCTCGCCCAGGATCGGGCAACGCTCGCCAACGCCGAGCTGCAGAACCGCCAGTACCAGGCGCTGGTGAAGAACCACTACACCTCCACCCAGCAGGCCGCGACGGCCCACGCGGCGGTGCTGGAGGGTCAGGCGCTGGTGAAGCAGGATCAGGCGACGGTCAAGGCCGACCGGATCAATCTCGGCTACACGAAAATCCGCGCCCCCATCTCGGGCAAGACGGGCATCCTGCAGGTGAACGCGGGGAATATCGTCAATCCGAATCTGAGCGGCGGCATCGTGGTGATCAACACGCTGCAGCCGATCTCGGTGCAGTTCAGCCTGCCGCAGCAGGATCTGCCGCAGGTCCAGCGCGCCCTGCAGGCAGGGCCGGTGCCCGCCATCGCCACGGCGGAAGGCGATCCGCAGACGGCGAAGATTCTCGACCGGGGCGTGGTCTCGGTGCTGGACAACACGGTCAATGCCGGCACCGGCACGCTGACTCTGAAGGCGCGGTTTCCCAACCCCAAGCTGGAGCTCTGGCCCGGCGCCTATGTCAATGTGCGGGTTCTCGCGCAGACGCTGTCCCATGTGGTCACGGTGCCGCCGGTCGCGGTACAGCAGGGCCCGGCGGGAAGCTTCGTCTATCTGCTGAAGCCGCCCGCCTCCGGCCAGGGGCCGGACAAGGTGGCGGTTCAGCCCGTGACCATCCGCTACGAGGATCAGAAGGTCGCGGTCATCTCGAAGGGCCTCGCCGCCGGGGATCAGGTGGTCACCGAGGGCAATTCGCTCCTCAAGGACGGCGCGGCGGTCAGGCCCGTTCCCGCGCCTCCCGTCGTCGCGGCGAGCAACGGCGCTTGAACATCTCGGCGCCCTTCATCGCCCGGCCGGTCGCCACCTCGCTGCTCGCGATCGCGATCCTGCTGCTCGGCCTCCTCGGCTACCGGGCGCTGCCCGTCTCCTCCCTGCCGCAGGTGGACTTCCCGACCATCCAGATCGTCACCAAGCTGCCGGGCGCCTCGCCGGACACGGTGTCGAAGCTGATCACCGCGCCGCTGGAGCGGCAGTTCGGCGAGATCGCCGGGCTGGACGCGATGAGCTCGGTCAGCAGCCAGGGCACCAGCGCGATCACGCTGCGCTTCTCTCTCAGCGTCTCGCTGGATACCGCCGCGCAGGATGTGCAGGCGGCGATCAACGCGGCTTCCGGCACCCTGCCGCCCAACCTGCAATATCCGCCGGTCTACACCAAGGTGAACCCGGCGGACGCGCCCATCCTCACCCTCGCCCTCACCTCGAAAACCGTCCCCCTCTACCAGATCGCGGACGAAACCCAGACCCTGCTGCTGCCGAAGCTCTCCGAGATCGCCGGGGTGGGCCGCGTCACCATCGAGGGCGGGCTGCGCAAGGCGGTGCGCATCAGCGTCAACCCGGCGGCGCTGGCCGCCTACGGCCTGTCGATGGAGGATGTGCGGAACGCCATCGCCAACGCCAACCAGTCCGGCGCCAAGGGCGCGTTCGACGGCGAGAACCAGTCCTACACGCTCGGCGCCAACGACCAGATCACCTCGGCGGCGGAATACCGCAACCTCATCATCGCCTATCGCAACAAGGCGCCGGTCCGGCTCTCGGCGGTCGGCACCGTGGCCAGCGGCCTGGAGAATGACGAGGAGATCGCCAGCTACAACGGCACGCCGGCGGTGGTGATCGACATCCAGCGCCAGCCGGGGGCGAATATCGTCAGCACCGTCGCCAGTATCGAATCGGAGCTGCGCGGCCTCGGCGCCTCGCTGCCGCCCGGCGTGCATCTGCAGGTGGTCGCCAACCGCACCCAGACCATCAAGGCCTCGGTGAACGACGTGCAGATCACCCTCATCACCTCCGCCCTGCTGGTGGTGCTGGTGATCTTCCTGTTCCTGCCCAGCCCGCGCGCGGTGATGATCCCCGCCGTGGCGCTGCCGCTTTCCATCGTCGCCACCTTCGCGGTGATGGACGAACTTGGCTACCAGCTCGACAATCTGTCCCTGATGGCGCTCACCATCGCCTCCGGCTTCGTGGTGGACGATGCCATCGTGATGATCGAGAACATCGTGCGCTATATCGAGGCGGGCGAGGCGCCGCTGCACGCCGCCTTCCTCGGCGCGCGGCAGATCGGCTTCACCATCGTCTCGCTCACCGTCTCGCTGATCGCGGTGTTCATCCCGCTCCTGTTCATGCCCGGCATCGTCGGCCGCCTGTTCAGCGAATTCGCCGTCACTCTCGCCGTGGCGGTGGTGATTTCCGCCGTGGTCTCGCTGACCCTGACGCCGATGATGTGCGGCAGGCTGCTCCGCCCGGCCTCGCGCGAGCATCCGGGGCGGATCGCGCGCGGCTTCGAGCATGGATTCGAGAGGCTGCGCGGCGGATACCGGCGCGGGCTGGAATGGAGCCTCGCCCATCGCGGCCTGATGCTCGTCACTTTCGCCGCCACGGTGCTGCTCACCCTGCTGCTCTTCGCCGTCATCCCCAAGGCCCTGCTGCCGCAGGAGGATACCGGCGAGATCATCGCGGTGACGGAAGGCGCGCAGAGCGCCTCGCTCGACGCGATGACGCGCCTGCAGGACCAGGCGATCCGGATCATTCGCAAGAACCATGCGGTCGCCGGCGTCACCTCGCTGCTCGGCGCCGGGCTGACCAACCCCACGCCGAATACCGGGCGGCTCACCATCACGCTGCGCCCGATCGGCGAGCGCCCGGCCCTTGCCGCCGTGATGCGGCAGCTCGAAGCCTCGCTGACCGGGATTCCCGGGCTGCATGTCTACATGCAGCCGGTGCAGGATATCACCCTCTCGTCCCGCGTCTCGCCCGCCGAGTACCAGTACACGCTGACCGACACGAACCAGGCCGAGCTGAGGGCATGGTCGCGCAGGATCGAGGCCGCTCTCGCCTCCCTGCCGCAGTTGCGGGACATCTCCAGCGATCAGCAGAACGAGGGGCTGGAAACCTATATCGACGTGGACCGCGCCGCCGCCTCGCGCCTCGGCGTCAGCATGTCCACCATCGAGAACGTGCTCTACGACGCGTTCGGCCAGCGCCAGGT
>DASTAF010000011.1:0-11430 GCA_035713005.1 Acetobacteraceae bacterium | reverse complement strand
CCGGTGCGGACAGGGCAGGCGGCGCTTTGCCTGCTGATCGCCGCGCTCCTTCTCGCGCTGCTGGCGCGGGATGCCTATGCCTTCGCCTTCGGGCTGCTTCTCGCCGCGCTGATCGCGGCGGCGGTGACGGTGGACCGGGTGGCCATGCTGGCGCCGGTTCTTGCCGGGATCATGCCGCCGCTTCTTCTCTACGCGCTGATCAGGATCATGGGGGAGGACATTGCCGGGCCGCTCGCACCGGCCTGGGGCTGGATTCTGGCGGCCATCGGCGGGACGGCGGCGCTGACGGGCGCCTGGCGGACGGCGCGGGATGCGCGGCTGGCGCGCATCGCCGGCGCCCATGCCATGTCGATGACGGGCATGGCCCTGCTTTCCCTGGGGCTGGCCATCTTTTCGGCGCCGCAGCTCGCCGCCACCGCCCTTGACGCGGCGCTGCTTTTTGTTTTCGTCAACGCGCTCACCGCGCCGCTGCTCGGGCTGGGCGGGCTGATCCTGCTGGAGGCGACGGGGACGGATTCGCTGGACTGGCTGGGCGGGCTGGCGCGGGGCATGCCGCAATTCGCCATGCTGATGCTGGCCGGGGCCTTCGCCCTCTCGGCCTTGCCGCTGGGGCCGGGCTTCGCGCCCATCTTCATGCTCCTGCGTTCGGCCATCGCCATTGCCTCCGCCGCCGCCGCGCCGGGAAGGGAGGGATCCGCGCTGATCGGCCTCGTCCTGGTGTTCGGGCTGGCCGCGGCGCAGTTCGCCGTCTCCGGCTTCGCGGCGGTCCGCCTGTTCGGGCTCGGCTTCCTGGGCCGTCCCCGCAGCCTGCGCGCCGCCGCCGCCGAGGAGGTGGAGCGCCCGCTGCGCCTGGCACTCGGGGTTCTGGCGGGGCTGGGCCTGATCCTCGGCCTGCTGCCGGGCGTGGTGCTGGACCTGATCGGGCCGGCCATCGGCGAGGCGCAGCCGGCGGCGCAGCTTCTGGGCGGCTGGCCGATGGAGGCGCCGCTGGGGCCGGCGGTGTATGCGCCGCTGGTGCTGCTGGGGCTGATGGCGATCATCGCCCTGAGCCTGCTCCAGTTCTCCCGCAGGATCGCGCCGGGGGCCGCGCAGGAAGTGGCGCATTGGCAGGACGGGTTCGACAAGCCGCCCCCCTGGCTGCCCTTCGGCGACCCGGCGACCCAGATCACCGGCACCGGCTTTTCCGCTCCGCTCCGCCTCGCCGCGCCGCCCTGGCTTGGGCGATTCCTGGGGCGATTCCTGGGCCGATTCCTGGTCCGGCCATGGAAATGAGCGCCTTCATCCGGCTGGCGGGCACGCTGATCAATGTCGCGCTGGTCCTGGGTCTGGCGCCGCTCCTGGCCGGGCTGGAGGGCTGGGCTGCGGCGCGTTTCCTCGGTGCTGCGCCGCCTTCCATCCTCCAGCCCTGGCGGGACATTGCCCGCCTGATCCGCAAGCAGAGGCTGCGGCCGGATTTCGCCTCGCCGCTCCGCGAGGCGCTGCCGCTGGCCGCGCTTTCCGCCACCGGCACGGCGGCTCTGCTGGTGCCGGGCTTCGTGCGCGGCATGGCGACGGCGCCGCTCGCCGATCTGCTGGCGATCATCGGGCTGATCGCCCTCTCCCGCGCCGCGCTGGTGCTCGCCGCGCTCGATGCCGGGGAGGGGATGGCGGGGCTGGAGGCCGCGCGGGCGGCCCTGCGGGGCGCGCTGGCGGATGGAGTCTGGCTGCTGGTGGCGCTGGTGCTCGGCCTCGTCGTGCAGACGGCCTCGCTCGACAGGATCGTGCTCAGCGTGGCGCAGTCCTGGCCGCGCGCGCTGCCCTCCCTCGGCCTGGGTCTGGCGGCGGCGCTGGCGGGGGCGGGCATCGCCGGGCAGGGGCACAGGCTGGCCCAGGATCATGCCGGGCCGGAGCGCGCCGCCTTTGCCTACGAGGCCATGCTGCGCCGCATGGTGCTGGTGCTGCTGATTCTGGACATGTTCATCCCCTATGGCATCGGCGACGCGGGATTGCCGCTGAGCTGGCCGCTCGGGCTGGCGGCGATGCTGGTGAAGCTGGCCGGCGCCGCCATCATCCTGGCTGCCGCCCCGCTGGCGCTGCCGCGCGGCATCCGGGCGGAGTCGCGCTCCGGCCTCGCCATGCTGCTCGCTTTGGCCGGCGCGCTGTTCGCCGGAGCCTCGCTGTGAGCGGGATGGCGGTGCTGGGGACGATCCTGCTGATCGCGGCGGTTTTCGCGGGCGGGGCGGGGAATATCAGGGGCGTGGTGCCGCCGCTGCGGATCATGGCGGCCGTCCTGGCGGCGGGCTTCCTCGCCGGCGGCTCATATCAGGATGTCATCGCCGCGGTGCTGCTCCTGGCGCTGGCGGGGTTGTACCTGCCGGGGCGGCTGGGGGAAACCGTGCCGCGCCGGCGGTTGCGCCTTATTCCCGTCGCGGGTTTCGCCTCCGTCGCCCTGGCGCTTCTGGCGCTGCGGCTGGATGCGCATCTCGGCGCCTCCGGCGCGCTGGGCCTCGCGGTCCTGCTTTTCGGCCTCGCCGTGGCGGCGGCGGGCTCCGTGCCGATGGGGCTGCTGATCGCCGCCGAGGGCTGCCTTTTCACCCTCGCCGCCCGGCCGGCGGCGCCGGATGCGCTGTTCGCCGCGATCATCCTGCTGGCGATCCTGCTCGCCCTTATCCTGCCGGAAGCGCCGCTCAACCCGTCGAGGCGCCGCATCTACGGGGCGGCTTCCCTGGGCGGGGCGCTTTTCGCTGCCGCCATTCCCGATCCCTCCCTCGCCTGGGGTGGGCTCGCGCTGGCCTCGCTCGCCGGCACCATCCTCTTCCGGCGGAACCGGGCGAGGATGCTCGCCCCCGCCGGGCTGATCATCGCCCTGTTCGGCCTGGCGGTGGCGGGGAGCGCGCCGGTGGCCGCCGGCATCGCCCTGCTGATCGGCTATGGCGCGCTGGCCTGCGGCTTCCTGGGTGGAATCGCAGTTTTTGCCATGCTTCCCCCGGCGGCGCTGCTCGCGGCGGCCCATGCGGAAATCCTGCCGGGCGGGCTGTGGATCGCCTCCGGGGCCGCCTGCCTGATCCTGGGTACCGTCATGCTGGCCCGGCGGCGCGATTTCGTCATCGCCGCCACGCTCGGCCAGTCCGGCCTTGCCCTGATCGGCTTCGGCTTCGGCGGCGGCCAGGGCTTCACCGGCGGGACATTGCTGCTCGCAGCACTTGCCGTCGCCCGCCTCGGCGCCGCGCTGGCGGCGGCCTTTCCCGTCCATCCGGCGCGCCGGATGATCGGCAATTTCACCGTCATGGCCCTGGCCGGGCTGCCGCCCTTCGGCGCCTTCGCCGGGATTTTCCTCATCCTGAGCGACGCGGCGCGCCATTCCGCCTGGTTCGCCGGGCTTCTGGCCCTGCTGGTGCTGATCTTCATGATCGCCGCCATGGCCCGCTACGCGACCGCCGATCCCGCCGCGGCGGCGAAGGCCGCTCCGGCGCGCGGGCCGCTGCTTGCATCGGGGCTGGCGCTCGCGATACTGGCGGCGTTCGGCATTGTTGGCCCCTTTCTCTTCGCCAGCCTGATCGGTCCGGCATGATGAACCTGAAATCGATTCTCGGAGCCGCCTCGGTCGAGCCGGCCGCGCCCTTTCCCCTGCATGCGCTGCCCCCGCAGGACTGGGCGCGTCTTGCCGCCGAGGGGCCGCTGCCGGTGGTCGCCCTCTGGGCGGATCGGGGGCGGATTTACGCGCTGCTGGGGGATGATGCCTCGCCCCTCGCCGTGGCTTCGCCCCTCGTCGATGGCGCCTATGCCGCCATGTCCCCCGCCCGCCCGGAGGCGGCGTGGTTCGAGCGCCTCGCGCATGATCTGCAGGGAGTTGCGGCGATCGGCGCGCCGGATGAGCGTCCGGCGGTGGATCATGGCCGCGGCGGGAACGGGTCTCCCGAATGGCCGCGCTTCATCGAAACGCAGGGAGAAGGGCTGCATCAGGCGGCGCTGGGGCCGGTGCATGGGTTGATCGGCCCGGCGGCGCATCACCGCCTCACCCTGGATGGGGCGCGCATCGCCCGGCTGGAGATGCGCCTGGGCTACACGCACCGGGGGGTGCTCGGGCTGATGGCGGGAAAATCCTGCCGCGCCGCCGCCCGCTTCGCCGCCCGCCTCACCGCCGATGCCACGGTCGCCCACAGCCTCGCCTTCGCCACCGCCGCCGAGGCGGCGAGCGCCGTGGAGGTGCCGCCCCGCGCCGCCGCCCTGCGGGCGGTGATGGCGGCGGCGGAGCGGAGCGGGGCGGAGATCGCCATTCTCGGCACCCTGGCTTCGGGCCGGTGGGAGGCACGGCTGGAAGCGGCGCGGGAGCGGATCGCCGAGGCGGCGCTGGCCTGCTTCGGCCACCGGCTGATGATGGACGCGGTGGTGCCCGGCGGCCTCGCCGCCGATTGCGACGAGGCGAGCCTGCCGGCGCTGGCCGCCGCCCTGGCCGGGGCGGAAGGCATCGCCGCCGCCTTTGCCCGGCTCGCGGACCGGTTCGATCCCGCCATCGCGGCGCGGATTCAGGCCCGGGCCGGAGCGGCGGCGGAGGCGAGGCAACTCATGGATGCCGTGCTGGAGGCACTGCCGGAGCCGCCCGTCTCCGTTCCCTTGCCAATGGCGAGCGGCATGGGGTTCGGTGCCGCGCCCAGCGCCCGGGGCACCATCTGGCACTGGCTCGATCTCACCTCCGGCTATATCGCCGGGGTCTTCATCGCCGATCCCGCGGCCCTGCTCTGGCCCGGGCTGGAGGCGGAGGCAGCCGGTGGCGATATCGAGGACTTGCCGATGCTTTCAGCCTCGCTCGGGCTTTCGGTTCCGGGAGCCGACCTGTGAGACAGGCCGATCCCGCGACGGTTGCCGCCCTGGCGGCGCGGCTGGCGGCCTCGGGCGAGCGGCTGCTCGGGCGCAGCCTCGCCATCCGCCATGTCGACGCGGGCAGTTGCGGCGGCTGCGAGATCGAATTGCGGGCGGCGCGCGGCGCGGCCCATGGCCTCGCGCGATACGGGCTGCGCTTCGTGGAAAGCCCGCGCGAGGCGGATATCCTGCTGGTCACCGGCGTCGTCACCCGCAACATGGCCCAGGCGCTGCGCATGACCATGGGGGCCATGCCGCGCCCGCGCTTCGTCGTCGCGGTGGGGGACTGCGCGATGGATGGCGGGGTGTTCAAGGGCGGCCCGGCCATACTGGGCGGGGCGGACAAGGTGCTGCCGGTCGATCTGCTGATCGGCGGCTGTCCGCCCATGCCGGAGGAGATCATCGAGGGGCTGCTCGCTTTGGTCGAGGCCAATGCGCCGCCGGCGGAAAAACCCGCCCCAAGGACCGAGCCGCATGCCTGATTTCTCTCACGAGAGCCGGCTGGCCTGCCGGGTGGCCGGGGTGGACGAGGTCGGGCGCGGCCCGCTCGCCGGGCCGGTGCTGGCGGCGGCGGTGATCCTGCCCGCGCCCTGCACGGACGAGCTGGCGGCGCTGCTCGACGATTCGAAGCGCCTTTCCGCCGCGCAAAGGCAGCGCGCCGCCGCGGCGCTCGCGGCATCCGGCGCGCATATCGGCATCGGCGCCGCCTCGGTTCCGGAAATCCTCCGGCTCAACATCCTGCACGCCGCGCTGCTGGCGATGAAGCGGGCGGTGGCGCGGCTGCCGCACCGCCCCGATCACCTGCTGATCGATGGCAGCCACGTCCCGCAGGTGGAAATTCCCTGCACCGCGCTCGTCGGCGGCGACGGCATCAGCCTTTCCATCGCCGCCGCCTCGATCATCGCCAAGATCACCCGCGACCGGATCATGGCCCGGCTGGACGCGCGCTATCCCGGCTTCGCCTGGGGCCGCAATGCCGGCTATGGCACCGAGACCCATCGCGCCGCCATCACGGCGCTGGGCCGCACCCCGCATCACCGCGCGGGTTTCGGCCCGCTGCTGGAATAGCGGCTTTCCTCACCCGGCATACTGGCGGAAGGCGAGCAGCCGGTTCGCCGCCTCGGCGATGTCGGCCTCGGAGGCGCAATAGGAGAAGCGCACGAAGCCGCCGCCGCGCGCGGTGTCGAAGTCATGGCCGGGCGTCGCCGCGATATGCGCCCGTTCCAGCAGATCGGCGCAGAAATCGGTGCTGTCCTGCCCCCGGTGGCTGACATCGGCATAGATGTAGAAGGCGCCGTCGGCGGGAGAGAGGCTGGTGAAGCCGGCGCGGGGCAGCGCGTCGAGCAGCGCGAGCCGCGAAGCCTCGTAGCGCCGCCGGTTCGCCCGCAATTCCTCGTGGCAGTCGAAGGCGGCGAAGGCCGCGACCTGCGAGACATGCGGCGCCGAGATGAAGAAGTTCTGGGCGATGCATTCCGCCGCGCGGCGGAGATCCTCCGGCAGGATCATCCAGCCGATCCGCCAGCCGGTCATCGAGAAATACTTGGAGAAGGAGTTGATCACGATGGCCGAGGGGCTGAACGAGGCGGCGGTGGCGATTTCCTTGCCATAGGTCAGGCCGTGATAGATCTCGTCGCTGATCAGGCGGATGCCCCGCGCGTGGCAGTATCGCGCCAGGGCGGCGAGCGCGCCGGGCGCCAGCATGGAGCCGGTCGGGTTGGCGGGGCTGGCGATCAGCAGCCCGTCGGGCGCGGGGTCCAGCGCCTCCAGCATGGCGATGTCGGGCTGGAAGCCGGTCTCCACCGTGGCCTCCAGGATCACCGGCCGGAGGCCCAGCGCCGTCATGATGTTCACGTAGGGTGGGTAGCAGGGCGTGGCGAGGGCGATCCGGTCGCCGGGATTGAAGGCGGAGAGGAAGGCGAGCGGAAAGGCGGCGGAGGCGCCCATGGTGACGGCGATTCGCGCGGGCGGCACGTCCAGCCCGTACCAGCCGGCGTAATGCGCCGCGATCCGCGCCCGCAGATCCTCGCGGCCGAACGCCTCGGTATAGCCGAGCGGGTCATCCCCGCTCCGCATGGCGCGCGCCACCGCCTCCCGCACGCCGGCGGGGGCGCCGGTGCCGGGCTGCCCCACCTCCATGCGGATGACGCGGGGATCGTCCGGCGCGAGCCGCGCCGCCATCGCGTTCGCGCGGGCGATCACGTCCATCACCAGGAAGGGCGGGACGATGCCGCCGCTGCCGATCTTCAGCGTCATGGCTTCGGCGCCATCAGGGGCTGCCGGTGGCGAGGCCGAAGCCGCGCGGATCGGCGGCGGCGGCGCAGGATTTCGGATCGCCCGGCATGAAGCCGCTGCAGGCGATCACGTTGGCGCGCCCCGGCTGCGGCACGGGAGACGGCATCGGCCGGCCGCTGCCCAGCGCGTTATACAGGGCATCGGCCACCGCCATCGGCGCCCCCTGCTGGCCGGAGCCGGTGGCGGCGGCGCGGAACTTCCCGCCGCGATAGGCGATGCCGGCGGCAAGCAGGGGCGGCGGGACATGCGCGGGCGAGGCGGCGAGCAGGATGCCGGTGCCAGGGGCGATGCGCCCGGTGCCGAACAGGTTGTTCATGGTGGTGGCGCAGGCGACGATGCCGCCCTGGCCATCCAGCGCGGCGAAGCCGGTGGAGGCGGGCAGGGCGGCGGGTGCCGTCTTGACTCCCTCCGCCGCGAAGGAGGCCGACGCGGCGGCCTGGGCGGCGGCGTTCAAGTCCTGAGGATTGGCCGCCAATGCGCGGAATCCCGCCATGGCGCCCGTGCCGCCATAGGCGGGGGGCGGCAGGAAGGCGAGGCTGATCCCGCCATGCGTCATCGTCAGCGGCGGGGCATAGCGAGGCGCCGCCCGGCGCAGATCGGCCAGATCGAGCCCGCCGCCCGCCTGGTCGGCCGCCGCGACGAACTGGCTTGCCAGGCTGCCCTGAACCAGATCGAGCGCGCCGCCGGTCTGCAGCGCGCCCAGCGTCGCCGCCAGATCGGGCTGGCGCATGATCTGCCCCGGGCCGAGCAGCGAACCGGAGGGGGCGAAGACCGCGGCCGCGGCGGGATCGGCGGTCAGCGCTCCCCCCACCACCCGCAGATCGGCCGCCAGCGCCCTGGAGACCGGCGCGCCGCCACCCGCGAGAGTTTCCGCCGGGGCCATGTCCGCTGCCAGCGAAAGCTGCCCATAGCGCGCCTGCATGGCGATCAGCCCGCGCGCCATTTCCGGCACCGCCGCCGGGCGGTCCGCCCCCGCCGCATTCGCGGCCGCCCGCGGCAGGAACAGCAGGGAAACGGGCTTCGGCGTCGGACTGGTCGCGTTATGCGGGGCGTAGATCAGGCATGCGCCGCCGCCGCCCAGCCCGGCGCGCGAGGGGAGGGTGACGGCCAGGACGAAGCCCGCCGCCGTGGCGGCGTCCACCGCGTTCCCGCCTTCGAGCAGAACATGCCTCGCCGCGATCGCGGCCTCGGGGTCGGGCGCCACCGCGAAGCCGAAAACCGGCTTGGGCGGCGGGGTCACGCCGAGCTTCGCGTTGCCGCCGCCGCCGCCGAACAGACCGCAGCCCGAAAGCGGAACCAGCAGGGCGAGCGCTTGAGCAAGAGGCAAGAATCCTGAATTCCGCACGCGCAAATCCGCCATCCCTTGAACGTCTGTTTCCGGCTCCGCTGCCATAACCGCGATCCGGCACAGGGGCAACCATGCGGCTCCATGCACCCATGCGGAGGCGGATGTTGCCGCGCAGCAAGTTCAGGCGATATAGGGCTCGGACCGGTTGCAGCATGCGATCCGTCCGGGTTCGGCCAGGTTCTGACAGGAGCAGTTCATGCATTCCGCCGTCACGTCGCCGCTCGCGCTCACGCTGGCGCGGTCCCAGTTCGGCTTCACCATCGCCTTCCACATCATGTTCCCCGCCTTCTCGATCGGACTCGCCGCCTATCTGGCGGTGCTGGAGCTGATGTGGCTGGTCACGGAGAAACCGGTCTATCTGGACGCGTTCAAATACTGGCTGAAGATATTCGCCGTGGTCTTCGCCATCGGCGTGGTGTCCGGCCTGGTCATGGCCTACGAGGTGGGCGCCAACTGGAGCGGCTATTCCAACAAGGCCGGCCCGGTGCTCGGCCCGCTGCTGGCCTATGAGACGATGACGGCCTTCTTCCTGGAGGCGGGCTTCCTCGGCATCATGCTGTTCGGCATGGAGCGGGTGGGAAAGCGGCTGCATTTCGCCGCGACCTGCCTGGTTTCGCTCGGCACGCTGATCTCCGCCTCCTGGATTCTGTCGGCCAATTCCTGGATGCAGACGCCGCAGGGCTACGCGGTGACACCGCATGGCAGGCTGGTTCCGAAGGACTGGCTGGCCATCATCTTCAACCCGACCTTCCCCTTCGAATGGGGGCACATGGTGCTGGCGGCCTTCCTTTCCACCGCCCTGGCGGTGGGAGCGGTCGGAGCCTATCACCTGCTGCGCGACAACCGGAATCCGGTGGCGCGGCTGATGTTCTCGATGGCGATGTGGATGATCGTCGCCACCGCTCCCGTCCAGGGTTTCGTGGGCGACGCGGCGGGGCGCGGCGTATGGGAGACCCAGCCGACCAAGCTCGCGGCGATCGAGGGAGACTTCCACACCCGCGCCGGACAGGCCCTGCATCTGTTCGGCTGGCCGGACGGTCATGGCGGCAGGATATTATACGATCTGAAAGTGCCGGATCTCGGCTCGCTGATCATCGCCCACAAGCTGCACGGGGTGATCAAGGGGCTGGACGCCTTTCCGAAGCGGAACTGGCCGGTGCTGGTCACCACCTTCTGGGGCTTCCGGATCATGGTCGGGCTCTGGGCGCTGATGCTGCTGCTCGGGCTGACGGGGCTGTTCCAGCGCTTCCGCGGCCGGTTCTACGAGACGCCCTGGCTCCTCCGGGGGGCGGTGGCGATGGGGCCGGCGGGCTTCATCACCATCATCGCCGGCTGGACGGTGACCGAGACCGGGCGGCAGCCCTGGACCGTCTATGGCGTGCTGCGCACGGCGCAGAGCGTCTCGCCGCTCACGCTGGGAGAGGTGGCCTGGTCCTTCGCAGTGCTCATCCTGCTGTACATGGTCGTATTCGGTTCGGGCATCTGGTATGTTCTCGCGCTGATGGCCAATGAGCCGGTGCCCGGAGAGCCGCCGCCGCGCGACGACGCGCCGCTCCGCACCCATGGCCCGCACGGGCTGCACGATCCCGGCATGCGCGAGCCGGGCCAGCGCCCCCAGCCGGCGGAGTAGGGTGACATGCTGAACGCCCATACGCTGCCGATCATCTGGGGCGCGATCATGGCCTTCGTGATCTTCGCCTATGTGACGCTGGACGGATTCGATCTCGGCATCGGCATGCTGTTCACCATGGAGCGGGACCGGGTGAACCGGGACGTGATGGTCAACAGCATCGCCCCGGTCTGGGACGGGAACGAGACATGGCTGGTGCTCGGCGGCGCCGGGCTCTACGGCGCCTTTCCGGTGGCCTACAGCGTGATCCTTCCGGCTGTTTATCCGCTGGTCATCCTGATGCTGATGGGGCTGATCCTGCGCGGCGTCGCCTTCGAGTTCCGCTTCCGCGCCCATAACGAGCGGCACAAGCATCTGTGGGATCATGGCTTCCTGGGCGGCTCCATCGCCGCGGCATTCTGCCAGGGCGCGATTCTGGGCACGCTGCTGCAGGGGACCAAGATCACCGGGCAGCAGTTCGGCGGCGGCCCGTGGGAATGGGTGAGCTGGTTCAGCGTTTTCTGCGGCATCGCGGTCGTGTTCGGCTACGCCATGCTGGGCGCGGCCTGGCTGGTCTGGCGGACGAGCGGCGAGCTGCAGAAGCGCATGCGCCTTTACGCGCGGATTCTCGCCTTCGTCATGCTCGGCTTCATCCTCGGCGTCAGCGCCTGGACGCCGTTCCTGAACCACAGATTCGAGGTGCGCTGGTTCACCTGGCCGGGAATCCTGGTTTCCGCCCTGGCGCCGGTCGCGGTGGTGCTGCTGGCCATCGGCTTCTTTCAAAGCCTGCGGCGGCTGACCGACGCGAAACATGACAAGACGCCCTTCCTCTGCGCGCTGGGGATGTTCTTCGTCAGCTTCCTCGGGCTCGGATTCTCGCTCTATCCGATGATCCTGCCGCCGGGCCTGACCATCTGGCAGGCGGCCTCGCCGGTCTATTCGCAGAGCTTCCTGCTGGTGGGCGCGGTGATCCTGCTGCCGATGATCGTCGCCTATAGCGGCTTCGCCTATTACATATTCCACGGCAAGGTCGAGCCCGGGGCGCATTACCATTGAGCGGGATCATCGGCCGCGTGAACCGCTATCTGGACCTGCACCCGACCCTGCGGAGATGGCTCTGGTTCATCGGCATCTACGCCGCCAGCGTGATAGTCTTCGCGATCGTCGCTTTCGGACTGCAGCTTCTGGTGCCGAAATGAGACGGTGCTGACCGGATGATGCGGCAGCATTGTCCCGCCCGCGCAACAGGGCGCGATTCGCGGCTGTTGCGCTGCCGCACCCGGAAAGCTACCTGACCCGCCGATGCTGGCATATCCGGAACATCAATCAGATCACGGACCGG
>DASTAF010000010.1:0-3735 GCA_035713005.1 Acetobacteraceae bacterium | reverse complement strand
GCCGGCGGCTGCGTCACCCGCGCCGCCACCGGCGCCGCCAGCACCCGCCCCGCCGCCTCCGCCAGCGCCACCACCTCCGGCCCGGTCGGCGCCAGCATCGCCAGAATCCGCGCCCGCGCCTCCTCCACGCTCAGCATGCCCTAATCCTGCTCGAACGTGCCGGATTTGCCACCGGATTTATGAACGACGCGGAGGGAATGGATCCGCATGGCCCGGTCGGCGGCCTTCAGCATGTCGTAGATGGTCAGCGCGGCAATGCTGGCGGCGGTCAGCGCCTCCATCTCCACCCCGGTAACGCCAGTGGTGCGGACGGTCGCGCGGATGAGGATGCCCGGCAGGCCGGCATCGGGGGCGAGGTCGATGGTGACGGCGGAGATCGGCAGGGGATGGCAGAGCGGGATGAGATCGGCGGTGCGCTTGGCCGCCATGATGCCGGCGATGCGCGCGGTGGCGATCACGTCCCCCTTCTTCGCCGTCGCTTCCGTCACCAGCGCCAGCGTCTCCGCCCGCATCAGCACCTGGGCGGCGGCGGTGGCCTCCCGCGCGGTCGGCGCCTTGGCCGAGACATCGACCATCCGGGCCGCGCCCTGCTCGTCGAGATGGGTGAGGCCGCTCATGCGGCGAGGCCGAGCAGGCTGCGCGTCGCGCGGGTGACATCCGGCTGCCGCATCAGGCTTTCCCCGACCAGCACGCCCTGAATTCCGGCCTTCTTCAGCCGCTCGATATCGGCGAAGCTGCTTATGCCGGATTCGGCCACCACGAAGCGTTCCGGCGGCACCTGCGGGGCCAGCCGCTCGCTGACCTCCAGGCTGGTGGTCATGGTCTTGAGGTTACGGTTGTTGATGCCGACGATGCGGGCCTGCATGCCGGAGGCGCGGTCGAGTTCCGCCTCGTCATGCACCTCCAGCAGCACGTTCATGTCCAGCGCCTGGGCCAGCTCCTCCAACTCCCTCGCATCCTCGTCGGAAAGCGCCGCGAGGATGAGCAGTATGGCATCGGCGCCCATCGCCCGGCTCTCATAGACCTGCCAGATGTCGAGGATGAAATCCTTGCGCAGCACCGGCAGGTCCACCGCCGCCCGGGCCTCCTGCAGATGGGCGATGGCCCCCTGGAAATGCGGCCCGTCGGTCAGCACCGAAAGGCACACCGCGCCGCCATCGCGATAGGCGCGGGCGAGCACGGCGGGATCGAAGTCCGGGCGGATCAGCCCGGCGGAGGGCGATGCCTTCTTGATCTCGGTGATCAGCCCGGTGCGGCCGCTGGCGGCGGCATCCATCAGCGCGCGGGTGAAGCCCCGCGGCGTGGGCTGCGCCTCGGCGCGGCTGCGCATTTCCTGCAGGCTGTGCACGGCCTTGCGGCGCTCCGTCTCCGCCCGCGTCTCGGCGCAGATGCGCGCCAGTATGTCCTCACCATTCATGATATCGCCGCTCGCTGGTCATGGATGCTTATTGTGGAGATGCGCCGCAGCCTCTCCAAGGCCCGCCGCGCCAGTCCCTGGTCGATCGAGCGCGCCGCCAGCGCCGCGCCCTCGCGCCAGTCATCGGTGCGGCCGGCGACGATCAGGGCCCCCGCCGCGTTCAGCAACACCGAGGCGCGATAGGCGCCCGGCGCGCCCTCCAGCAGCGCCGCCAGGGCCGCGGCGTTGACGGCGGCGTCACCGCCGATGATCTCCGAAACCGGCGCGCGCTCCAGCCCGGCATCCTCCGGCGTCACCAGGGCGCGGGTGATGCGGCCCTGATGCAGCCGGACGATCTCGCTCGCCCCGGCGATGGTCAGCTCGTCCAGCCCCTCGCCATGGACGATCATCGCCGATTCGGTGCCCAGCCGCGCCAGCGCCTCCGCCATCGGCATCGCCCAGGCGGGATCGAACACGCCGAGCAATTGCCGCCGCACCATGGCGGGATTGGCCAGCGGGCCGGTCAGGTTGAAGATGGTCCGGGTGCCGAGCTCCACCCGCGCGAGGGCGGCATGGCGCAGCCCCGCGTGATGGCGCGGCGCGAACAGGAACACGCAGCCCGCCTCGGCCAGAATCGCCGGCAGAAGCTCGAGCGGCGGCTCCACGTCGACGCCCAGCGCCGTCAGCACGTCCGCCCCGCCGGCGCGCGAGGAAAGCGCGCGGTTCCCGTGCTTGGCGACCGGCACGCCCAGCCCCGCCAGCACGAAGGCGACGGCGGTGGAGATGTTCAGCGTCGCCTGCCCGTCCCCGCCGGTGCCGCAGACATCGATGGCATCCTCCGGCGCCTCGAAGGTCAGCATGCGCGCCCGCATGGCGCGCACCGCCCCGGTCAGCTCGGCGATGGTCTCGCCGCGCACCCGCATCGCCATCAGCAGCCCGGCGATCTGCGCCGTGGTGGCATGGCCCTCGATAATGGCGCCGAACGCCGTCTCGGCCTCGGCCTCGGCAAGCGTCTCGCCGCGCGCCAGCCGCGCCAGAACTTCTTTGATCGGGTTGCTCATGCCGCGCGGGAGGGTGCCGCCGTGCCCCGGACGATGCCCAGGAAGTTGCCGAGAATGTCGTGGCCATGGCTGGTCGCGATGCTCTCGGGGTGAAACTGCACGCCGTAGATGGGCAGTTCGCGGTGCCGCAGCCCCATGATGATGCCGTCCCCGGTGAAGGCGCTCGGCACCAGCGCGCCGGGCAGGCTCTCGCGCTCGACGATCAGCGAGTGATAGCGCGTCGCCGTGAACGGGTCGGGCAGTCCGGCGAAAACATCGCTGCCCTGGTGATGGATCGCCGAGACCTTGCCGTGCATCGGCACCGGGGCGCGGATCACCCTGCCGCCGAAGGCCTGGCCGATCGCCTGATGGCCGAGACACACCCCCAGGATCGGCACCTCGCCCGCCGCCGCCCGAATCAGGTCGAGGCAGATTCCCGCCTCGTTCGGCGTGCAGGGGCCGGGAGAGATCACGATCGCCTCCGGCCGCCGCGCCAGCGCCTCGTCCGGCGTGATCCTGTCATTGCGCACCACCTCGCAGTCGGCGCCGAGATCACCGAGGAAATGCACCAGGTTGAAGGTGAAACTGTCGTAATTGTCGATCAACAGGATCATGGCTTACTCCGGCGCCACAACATAGCGTATGGCGTCTTCGGCGGCGCGGAACAGGGCGCGGGCCTTTTGCACGCTTTCGGCATATTCGGCTTCGGGGTCGGAATCGGCGACGACGCCAACGCCCGCCTGCACATACATGGTGCCATCCTTGACCAGCGCGGTGCGGAGCGCGATGCAGGTATCCATGGTGACGTTCGCGGCAAAATAGCCGATGCACCCGGCATAAAGACCGCGCCGCGAGGGTTCCAGCTCCTCGATGATCTCCATGGCCCGGACTTTCGGCGCGCCCGAGAGCGTGCCGGCGGGGAACCCGGCGGCGAGCGCATCCAGTGCATCAAGTCCCGGCCTGATCCGGCCCTCGACATTGGAGGAGATGTGCATGACATGGGAAAACCGCTCGATGGCGAAGCTTTCGGTCACCGCCACCGAACCGATTTCGGCGACCCGGCCGACATCGTTGCGGCCAAGGTCGAGCAGCATCAGATGTTCCGCGCGCTCCTTGGGGTCGGCCAGCAATTCGGCTTCCAGCGCGGCATCCTCGGCCTTGGTGGCGCCGCGCCTGCGGGTTCCCGCCAGCGGCCGGATGGTGACCTTGCCGTCCCGCAGCCGGACCAGGATTTCCGGGCTGGAGCCGACCGCCTGGAACGCGCCGAAATCCAGGAAGAACAGGAAGGGCGCGGGATTG
>DASTAF010000009.1:0-2728 GCA_035713005.1 Acetobacteraceae bacterium | reverse complement strand
TTCCGCCAATCGGCCGATTTCGCCGCCTGGCGCGATCTGGTGGGGCATTGCATCGCCGCCCCGCCGGAGGTGGTGCATGCCGAGGCGGTGATCTGGCCGGATTGACCCTAACCTTCCGCCAGCCAGCCATCGATCAGCCTGCGGGCGATGGAATCATGCGGCGGCAGGTTGAAGCCCGCCGCCTTGCGGCCATGGATGTCGTCGCGGGTGAACCAGCGGGCGGCGCGCATCTCCTCCGCGTCCAGCACGATCTCCTCGGAAAGCGCCTCGGCGCGGAAGCCCAGCATCAGCGAGGCCGGGAAGGGCCAGGGCTGGCTTTCCGTGTAGCGTACCCCGCCCACCGAAACCCCCACCTCCTCGAACACTTCGCGCCGCACCGCATCCTCCAGGCTCTCGCCGGGCTCGACGAAGCCGGCCAGGGTGGAGAACACGTTCCGCTCGATGGGAAATTTATGCGACTGGCCGAGCAGCGCCCGGTCCCGCCGCGTCACCAGCATGATCACCGCCGGATCGGTGCGGGGGAAATGCTCGGCGCCGCATTTCGTGCAGCGCATCACATGGCCCGCCCGCTCCGCCAGGCAGGCGCCGCCGCAGATGCCGCAGAACTGGGTCCGGCCCTGCCAGTAGAGCAGGCCGCGCGCGGTGGCGAGCAGCCCGGCCTCGCCTTCCGGCAGGGCGGAGGCGATGGCGCGCAACTCCGCGAAGGCGCCGGAAGCGTTGGAAAGCATTTCCATCGGCTCGTCATGGGCGGAAAGATCGACTCCGAAAGCCGGATGCCCGCCAAACAGGCCGAGAAACACGAAAGGAACCGTATCCGTCAGCGGGCGGGCGTCCAGCACCGCGCGCGGGGCGGCGGGATCGGCGGCATCGATCAGCAGCCTGCCGCGCCAGTAGGGCACGAAGCGGGCGTCGGGATCGGCGCGGGCCGCCTCGATCCAGGGCGCGTTCAGGCGGTGATGGCCGGCGCGGTCGAGCGAATGGCTGGCATAGGGCAGGATATCGGGCGGCAGTATATCAGGCATGGGCCGAGGGTCGCACGCAAAGCCGCGCCCGGCAACCTTGCCAGCTTCGGCCAAACGTAAGATACTGCGCGCGGGGGGTCGGCGGCGGACGAGCGCCTCGCCAACCCGGTCAGGGCCGGAAGGCAGCAGCCGCAACGAGTTTCCGTTCGGGTCGCGGTTGGCCCCCCACCGTTTCACCAGGACCGACCAGGACAAAGGACAGCTTGGCGCATGGCGGGTTTGTTTGACGATGAACCGCCTCCCGCCGACCTGCCGCCCCAGATTGGTCCCGGCCTGTTCGGCGACGAACCCGCCTCCGAAGCCGTCCAGGCCCAGGCCTACGGGGTTCAGGCCTACCGGGTTCTGGCGCGCAAATACCGCCCCACCACCTTCAACGAGCTGATCGGCCAGGATGCGCTGGTCCGCACCCTGCGCAACGCCTTCGCCATGGGGCGCATCGCCCATGCCTTCATGCTCACCGGGGTACGCGGCGTCGGCAAGACGACCACCGCCCGCATCCTCGCCCGGGCGCTGAACTGCATCGGCCCCGACGGCAAGGGCGGCCCGACACCCGATCCCTGCGGCGTCTGCGAGAACTGCGTCGCCATCCTGGCCGACCGCCACCCGGACGTCTCCGAGATGGACGCCGCCTCCAATACCGGCGTCGATGACGTGCGCGAGATCATCGAGGCGACCCGCTTCCGCCCGCTGATCGCCCGGACCAAGGTCTTCATCATCGACGAAGTCCACATGCTCTCCCGCAACGCCTTCAACGCCCTGCTGAAGACGCTGGAGGAGCCGCCGCCGCACGTGAAATTCGTCTTCGCCACCACCGAGATCCGCAAGGTGCCGATCACCGTGCTGTCGCGCTGCCAGCGCTTCGACCTCAAGCGCGTGCCGGTGGACGTGCTGGCGGCGCATTTCGGCCGGATCGCGGAGAAGGAGGCGGTCGCCATCGAGCCGGGCGCGCTGGAGGCCATCGCCCGCGCCGCCGATGGCTCGGTGCGCGACGGCCTTTCCCTGCTCGATCAGGCCATCGCGCTGAGCGCCGAATCCGGCCCGATCACCGCCGGGCTGGTGGCGGAGATGCTCGGCCTCGCCGATCGCGGCTTCGTGTTCGATCTGATGGAGGCGGTGGCCGGGGGCAAGGTGGCGGCGGCGCTGGCGGTGATGGACCGGGCGCATGAGCGCGGGGCGGACCCGGTGCTGCTGATGCAGGACCTGCTCGGCCTGGCCCATACCCTGTCGCGGCTGAAATCCATCCCCGATCTGGCCAATAGCGCCGCCCTGCCCGAGCTGGAGCGCACGCGCGGCGCCGTCCTGGCGCAGACCCTGTCGATCCCCTTTCTCGGGCGCCTCTGGCAGATGCTGCTGAAAGGTATCGGCGAGGTCGAGCAGGCGACCGACCGGCAGGCCGCCGCCGAAATGATCCTGATCCGGCTCTGCCATGTGGCGGAGATGCCGCCGCCGGGCGAGCTTGCCCGCCGCCTCGCCAGCGAATCCGGCGCGCCGCAGGCGAATCTCCCACCCCCCACTGGCGGCGGTGCCCGCGCGGTCGCCAATGGCCCGCCGGCCCAAGCAGCGGCGGCGCCCGCCCCGCGCGCCGTTCCCAGCCTCGCCCGCTTCGAGGATGTGGTGGCCCTGGCCGGGGAGCGGCGGGACGTGCTGCTCTATTCCCAGCTCCGCCATTGCGCCCATCTGATCCGCTTCGCGCCCCCGGCCATCGA
>DASTAF010000008.1:0-6743 GCA_035713005.1 Acetobacteraceae bacterium | reverse complement strand
GCCGGTTCCGAGATCGGCGAGCAGCGTGTCCAGCATGCCCTCGACGATGAGGGTCTCGGTCAGCGCGCTGCCCGAGGAGACCACGGCGGTGAAGGCGCCGCTCGCCTGCAGCCAGCCGGTCAGCGCCGCCGTCACCGCCTGGGCCGGGGGCACCGCCCATAGATTGTAGTAGCTGCGGTGCAGGGTGCCGTCCGGCTCCAGGGTGAGCAGCGCCCGCCCGTCCAGCGCCGGCCCGACCTGGAAATCCCGCACCAGCACCACCCCGCGCGGCCTGCGCGCCGATGAGGCGGGCGGGGGCGGCGGTGCCAGCGGCCAGTCATGGCGCGGCACGTAGGCTTCCTTGCCCAGCAGCGAGCCGCATCCGGCAAGCCCCAGCGGGGTCAGCAACAACAGGCGGCGATTGATCCCGGTTCGCATCTGGCTGTCCTTCGCTGTGTTCTATTGCGGTGTCCGCGGCGGCGGCGCCACGCCCCGCAGCACCACGGCGGGGTTGTTCTTCAGGGTCTCCGACAATTCGCGGATATTGGCGGTGGCGGCGTTCAGGTTGCGCAGGATGGGGATGACCTGCAGGTTGAGATTGGCGGCGATCTGGTTGGTCCGGGCGATCGTCGCCTGGGTCTGCGCCAGCAGCCTCGGCATGGCGGCGCTCGATTGCGCCAGCTCTTGGCTCGCCTGGCCGAGCCGGGCAAGGATCGCCCGCGTCTGGTTCCCATCCGCGAGGTCGCGCACCGCCGCGGTGGTCGCCGGCAGATCGGCGGCCTTCATCTCGCGGCGCAACTGGCCGAGCAGGGCGTTGGCGTTGGCGAGCGCCTGATGCGCGTCTCCGGTGGTCGCCTCCTCGTTCACCGTGTTCACCAGCGAGGTGAGGGATTTCAGCATCTCGTCGAACTTCACCTTGTCCATGTTGACGAGGAAATGCTGCACCGCATCCTGCACCTGGGTCAGCGTGCTGGGCACGGAGGGGATCACCGGGCTCCTGGGATGCCAGGGAACCGCAACCGGCGGCGGCGCGGTGGCGATGAAGCTGAGCTCCAGATAGGCGAGGCCGGTGATGCCCTGGGAGGCGACCTGGACGCGCAGCCCGTCCTTCACCGCCAGGGGCATGTTGATGTCCGGCCCCAGCTTCCGCGGATCGACCCGGTAGCGCACCACCACCTGGTGATAGACGCGCTGGCGCAGATCCTTGCGGTCCTCCGGCGGATAGACCGCCGAGACCAGGCTGATATCCGTCACCTTGCCGATGGTGACCCCCCGGAACTTCACCGCCGAGCCGACATCCAGCCCCTGCACCGATTCCTGGAAATAGCTCTCGTAGCGCAGCCCCGGATGCAGGCTGCCGCCCGAGAGCACGAACACCACCGCGATGATCGCGGCGATGCCGCCGATCACGAACAGCCCGGTGCGGAATGCCGCCGAACGCGCCGCCATCAGCCAGTCTCCCCGATCAGAATCATGTCAAAGCCTTCCGGTTGAAGAACGCCCGCACCACCGGGTTGTCGCTGTGGTCGCGCAGATCGGCGGCCGTGCCGATCCCGATCACCCCGCGCGCCGTTTTGTCGAGCATCAGGCACCGGTCCGATATGGTGAAGATCGAGCTGAGTTCATGCGTCACCACCACGAAGGTGCAGCCGAGCGCGGCGCGCAGCTCCAGGATCAGCTGGTCCAGCCCGGCGGCGGTGATCGGGTCGAGCCCGGCGGAGGGCTCGTCGAGGAACAGGATCGGCGGGTCGAGCGCCAGGGCACGGGCGATCGCCGCCCGCTTGGCCATGCCGCCGGAGATTTCCGCCGGCAGCAGCATCGCCGCGTCCCCCAGCCCCACCAGCCCGAGCTTGACCCGCGCGATCTCGATGCGCGCCGCCCCCGGCAGGTCGGTGAACATGGTCAGGGGCAGCATGACATTGTCCAGCAAGGTCATCGAGCCGAACAGCGCGCCGGACTGGAACATCACCCCGATATCCCGCCGCACCGCCTCCGTCTCCCGCGCCACGTCATGCCCGAGGATGGTGATCCGCCCGGCGCTGGGCGGCAGCAGCCCGATCATCTGCCGGAGCAGGGTCGATTTTCCGGCGCCGGAACCGCCGAGGATGACGAAGATCTCGCCATTGGCGACCTGGAAGGAGACGTCGCGGAAGATCTCCCGGCCGCCGAAGCCCTGCGCCACCCCATCGACCGTGATGGCCGGCGCGGCGACATCCGGCGCGGCGGCTTCGCTCATATGCCCAGCCGGTAGGTCATGACGGCGAACAGCCCGTCGAGCAGGATGGTGGCGACGATGCCGCCCACCACCGCCGAGGTCGCCGCCTCGCCCACCGCGCGCGGGCCGCCGCCGGTGGTCAGCCCGGCCCGGCAGCCGATGATGCCGATGGCGGCGCCGAACACCACCGACTTCACCAGGCCGAGGAACAGGTCCGCCGGCCCGGTGAAGGATGCCACCTGGGCCAGGATCACGCCGGGGGTGAAGCCGAACAGCACCAGCACGAAGCCCATGCCGAGCAGGCCGACAATGTCCATCAGGATGGTCAGGGCCGGCATCACCAGCATCGCCACCGCCACCCGCGGCAGCACCAGCATGGTCTCGGGGTCGATCCCCATGGTGGTCAGGGCGGAAATCTCCTCGTTCACGCTCATCGTGCCCAGCTCGGCGGCGAAGGCCGAGCCGGTGCGCCCGGCCAGGATGGTGGCGCAGAGCAGCGGCCCCAGCTCCCGGAACAGCGAGATCGAGACGAGGTTGGCCACGTAGAGATCGGCGCCGAACTGGCGCATCGGCACGGCGGACTGGAAGGCCAGGATCATGCCGATCAGGAAGCCCAGCATCCCCACCAGCGGCACCGCCTGATAGCCCGCGCGCTCGCCCAGGCGGCCGAAATCAGCCGCCCGCAGGAAGCGCAGCTTCGCCGGCAGGGCGAGCGCGGCCAGCACCGTCTGGCCGAAGAAGGCGATGCGGGTGGCGAGCGTCTGGCGGAAGCCGGGGGCGGCGCTGCGCGAGGCCGAGGGCCGGGGCAGCGGCCCTTGGGGGATGGCGGCGCGCAGCCGCTCGATCAGCCCGCGCCGCCGCTCGGTCAGGCCCCGCCATTCGACGGTGCCGCCAAAAGCCTGCTCCAGCGCGATCAGCAGGGTGGCGCCGGCGCTGTCCAGCGCCTCGGCGGCGCCGAGATCGATGGTCATGCTGGCGCTCCGGGTCCGGCGGGCGGCGGCGAGGGCCCTCTGCCATACCGGGCCAAGCCCGGCGGCGGTCAGCTCCCCGCCCAAGGCGATCACCGTGGCGCCGCCATCCTCCGCGACCGAAAGCCGTGCTGGACTCAACCCTTGATTCCGAAATGCGACGCCACCTGCATGGACCCCTCATAGATCATTGCAAGAGCCACATATAGTACGATCGCGAGTCCAACCCAGACCAGCCAGCGATGCCGGGCGAGCAGGCGCGCCACCAGATTGGCGGCGAAGCCCATCAGCCCCACCGAGACGACCAGCCCGGCGGCGAGCAGGGCGGGCCTGTCGCGCGCCGCCCCCGCCACCGCCAGCACGTTGTCCAGGCTCATCGAGAGATCGGCGACGATGATGCGCAGCACCGCCTCGCGCAGCCGCCCCGGCGCCGGCGTGCCCGCCACATGCGGCGCGCGGCGGAATTCCCGCCAGGATTTCCAGGCCACATAAAGAAGCAGCAGCCCGCCCGCCAGCGTCAGCCCGATGATCGCCAGCAGCCGCAGCGCCACCAAGGCGAGGCCGATGCGGACCAGCGTCGCCACCCCGATGCCGATCAGGATGGCCCGGCGCTGCTGCGCCTTCGGCAGCCTCGCCACCGCGAGGCCGATCACCACCGCATTGTCCCCGGCCAGCACCAGGTCGATCATCAGGACCTGGGCGAGTATGGCGAGATCGGCGACGAGGACTGCGCTGTTCATCGGCCCCTGGTTCGCGGGCGCGATGGCGCTTGTCAACCGGGGCAGGCCGGCTTACCGAACGGCCGGTCCGAAGGAAGGAATGGCGAATGGTCCCGCGCTACACACGCAAGGAAATGGCGGCGATCTGGGCGGATGAGAACCGCTACCGGATCTGGTTCGAGATCGAGGCCCTGGCCGCCGAGGCGATGGCGGAATCCGGCGCCATCCCCCGCGATGCCGCGGCCACCATCCGCCTGCGCGGCGAGGCGCATCTCGCCACCATGGGGCCGGAGGCGGTGGAGCGCATCGCCGCCATCGAGCGCGAGACGCGCCACGACGTGATCGCCTTCCTCACCTGGCTCGCCGAGGGGATCGGCGAGGCGTCCCGCTTCGTCCATCTCGGCATGACCTCCTCCGATGTTCTGGATACCTGCCTCGCGGTGCAGCTCACCCAGGCGACCGACCTGCTGCTCGCCGATATCGACGCGGTGATGGCGGCGCTGAAATCCCGCGCCATCGAGCACAAACACACCCCCACCATCGGCCGCAGCCACGGCATCCATGCCGAGCCGACCAGCTTCGGGCTGAAGCTCGCCGGGCATTACGCCGAGTTTGCCCGCAACCGCGCCCGGCTGGAAGCGGCGCGGCGGGAGATCGCCACCTGCGCCATCTCCGGCGCGGTCGGCACCTTCGCCCATCTGGGGCTGGAGGTGGAGGCGCATGTGGCGCGCGCGCTGGGCCTCGCTCCGGAGCCCGTCTCCACCCAGGTGATCCCGCGCGACCGTCACGCCGCCTGGTTCGCGACCCTCGCGGTCATCGCCTCCGGCATCGAGCGGCTGGCGACCGAGGTGCGGCACCTGCAGCGCAGCGAGGTGCGGGAGGCGGAGGAGTTCTTCCATCCCGGCCAGAAGGGCTCGTCCGCCATGCCGCACAAGCGCAACCCGGTGCTGTCGGAGAATCTCACCGGCCTCGCCCGCCTCGTGCGCGGCTATGCCGTGCCTGCGCTGGAGAACGTGGCGCTCTGGCACGAGCGGGACATCTCCCATTCCTCAGTGGAGCGGGTGATCGCCCCCGATGCCGCCATCGCGCTGGATTTCGCCCTCACGCGGCTCGCCGGAATGATGGAAAAGCTCACCATTTATCCCGAGCGGATGGCGGAGAATCTGGAAAGTCTCGGCGGCGTGGTGCATTCGGGCGAGGTGCTGCTGGCCCTGGCCCGGGCGGGCATCTCGCGCGAGGACGCCTACCGGATCGTCCAGCGCAACGCGATGGCGGCCTGGACCGGCCTCGGCAGGCCCGATGCGCGCGGCTTCCGCGACCATCTGCTGGCCGATCCCGAAGTGGCGGGGCGCATCACCCCCGGCGAGATCGATGCGGCGATGGATGCCACCCGGCATCTCGCCTATGTCGATGCCATCTTCGCCCGCGTCTTCGGCGCCGGATGAACCGGTCGCGCGGCACCCTTCCCGGCACCGGCCAGAGCGCGCTGCAGCCGAACGATGCGGCCGGCAACCGTCTCATCGGCTTCTCGCTGAAATTCTGGCTGCTGGTGGTGCTCACCGGCATCGGCGCGGGAATCGGCGCCGGGCTGCTGATGAAGCTGCTGCGGGCGGTGCAGCATCTCTGTTATTCCTACCATGCCGGCAACTTCCTGGATGGGGTGCGGCACATGCCCATCCAGCGGCGGCTGATCGTCGTGTTCCTGGCCGGCATCGTGGCCAGCCTCGGCGTCTGGCTGCTCAAGCGCGGCTCGGGGGGGAGCGGCGGCAAGCTGAACGAGCGCATCTGGTTCCATTCCGGCCTGCTTTCCGAGGGGAAAACCATCGCCCAGGCCGTGCTGTCGATCACCATTGTCGGCATGGGCGCCTCGCTGGGGCGGGAATCGGCGCCGAAGCAGACGGGCGCGGCCATAGCGAGTTGGCTCTCCCGCGCATTCAGCCTGTCCTCTGCCGAATCCCGGCTGCTCGCCGCCTGCGGCGCCGGGGCGGGGATGGGGGCGGTCTACAACGTGCCGCTGGGCGGCTCGCTCTTCGCGCTGGAAGTGCTGCTCGGCACCCTCGCCTTGCCGCTGATCCCGCCGGCGCTCGCCACCTCCTTCATCGCCACCGCCGTCTCCTGGCTGCTGCTGCCGAACCAGGCGACCTACAATATCGCCACCTATCCCGTCACCCTCACCCAGATCGTCTGGTCGATCGGTTTCGGCCCCCTCGCCGGGCTGGCCTCGGTGCTCTACGTGAAGCTGATCGTCGCGGCCGACGGGCTGAAGCCGAAGCAGGGTATCGCGATGATCCTGCCGGTCATCGTCTTCGCCGGGCTGGCGGCGCTCTCCATCCGCTATCCGCAATTGCTCGGCAACGGCAAGGACGCGGCGCAGCTCGCCTTCACCGGCTCGCTCGCCCTGCCGCTGCTGCTCGCGCTCGCGGCGCTGAAGCCGCTGGCGACCGCCGCCTGCCTGGGCAGCGGCGCGCCGGGCGGGCTGTTCACCCCCACCATCACCTTCGGCGCCATGCTGGGCGGGCTGCTCGGCCATCTCTGGTCGCTGCTCTGGCCGGGCGCCTTGCCCGGCAGCTATGCGATGATCGGCGCGGCGGCGGTGCTGGCGGCGAGCATGCAGGCGCCCATCGCCGCCATCGTGCTGATGCTGGAGCTTTCCCACCATATCACCACTTTAATGGTGCCGATCCTGTTCGCGGTGGCGGGCGCCGCCGTCATCGCCCGCAGGTTCGACCCGCGCTCGATCTATTCCGGCCGGGTGCATACCGGGCGGCAGGCGGCGGAGGCCGAACCCCCCGGCATCTGCCCGCATTACCACCATCTGCTGGCGCCGGAGGCGGAGACGGAGACGATCTCCGTCGCCGCCAA
>DASTAF010000007.1:0-5657 GCA_035713005.1 Acetobacteraceae bacterium | reverse complement strand
TAACCGCGACGGCCCTAGTTCCCGCAGCGGCGAAACCGGCGCGTAGAGCGACCGGATCGGCATGGACACCGTCTGCGATGAAGCAGGCGAAAAGCCGCCGGTCCGAGAGTGCCACACCAATGATGCCGGGATCACGATGATTGAAGGGCCGCATCGCGTTGAATACATGCGTCGCGAGACTCGCGCCGGCATCCACAGCCGCCTGGGCTGTTTTCGCATCCGCCTTGCTGTGGCCTATGGAAACCGCAACACCCATGGCTGCAAGTCTCCGGATGGCCATGATCGCGCCAGGCAGTTCGGGGGCCAGCGTCACCATACGCAGAACGACGAGAAGTTCGCCGGTCAGCAATTTATCCAACGAATCATTATCTGGTTGCCTAAGCCATCCCTCCCGATGCACACCCCGCTTTTCCGGGGCCAGAAAAGGCCCCTCAAGATGCAGGCCCATGATCTGACAAATCGGAAGGTCGGACAAGGCGTCTCGCGCGGCACGAACGCGGCCAGCAGCTTCGATCAGATTTTCAATCGGCGCGGTGATGATCGTCGGCAGAAAAGCCGTAATGCCATGCTCAGCAAGTCTGCTGCAGAGCAGCGTGAATCCTTCCGTATCAGCCGCAGCGCAATTCACGCCGAACGCGCCGTTGTTGTGGGTATCGATCAGTCCGGGCGTCAGCATCCCGTGATCCAGCGCGACATGATCTTCAGCGGCGGGCGGAACGAAATCCAGCACCGCATCGATTACTCCCGATCCGACCACTACTGCGCCGGGACCGGTAATCGCGCCGTCGCGAAACAGGCGCGGCGCCGAGATGATCATTGTCTATCCCGGGCGGCTCAGCATCGGCCCGAGCGGCCGGCCGGCAAAGATATGCACATGAAAATGCGGGACCTCCTGATGGCTGTCCCGCCCCATATTGCTGAGCAAACGATAGCCGTTCTCTTCCAGATTCAGCATGCGGGCCACATGCCCAATGGCGCGGATGAAGCCAGTGATTTCCTCCTCGCTCGCCTGCGCCGAAAAATCGGCAAAGGAAATATAAGGTTTTTTCGGAATCACTAGCACATGCGCAGGCGATTGCGGATTGATGTCGTGAAACGCCAGGGCGTATTCGTTCTCGAACAGCTTCCTGCACGGGATTTCTCCGCGCAAAATGCGCGCGAAAACATTGTTATCGTCGTAAGCCGTCTTGCCAGCATCAGCCATGTCCAACACCTTCATCGTTCAAGGTATTTTTCGCGTCTCAGCGACCGACAACATCATCGGGCGGCCTGCCTTTTCAGTGATTCCGCTAATTCCTTCACGGCGCACAAGTTCCGCCCAGACATCTTCCGGGCGCAAGCCAGCAGCGACCCACATGACCAACAGATGATAAAGCACGTCGGCGCTTTCCGCAATCAGCGCGCCACGATTGCCTGTAACCGCTTCGATCAGGCATTCCACCGCTTCCTCGCCGAATTTCTGTGCGACCTTTCCGACTCCGCGTCCGAGCAGACGGGCCGAATGGCTAACATCTGGATCGGCATCCTTGCGCGCTAGAACGGTCGACCAAAGCCGGTCGAGCACCCGTGCATCGGGAGTGCCAGCAAGCGGTGGCACCGAAACAGAACCCAGATTGGCTTTGCGAGGCAGGCTCTTCGGCTGCGCAGTCTTCTTCTGCGGAGATTTTGTCTCTTTCAACACCTTCACGGATTTGGGCTTGCCGGCTTCCGGGGCTTTGCTTTTGGCGGTTTTCTTGGCCATGTTGTCCGAAAATTCCTGTCTAGATGATCGGTCGCGGCAGCCTTACCGGCAGCCCCGCATCGACCAGCGCCTGTTTGACCGAGGCGAGGGTGAAGGTGCCGAAATGGAATACGCTCGCCGCGAGCAACCCGGTGGCCCCTGCCCTCGCTCCTTCGACGAAGTGGGTGAGGCTGCCGACGCCGCCGGAAGCAATCACCGGAACCCGCACGGCATGGGTGACCGCCCGCAACAATTCGAGATCGAAGCCGCTTCCGGTTCCATCGCGGTCCATCGAGGTGAGCAGGATTTCTCCGGCACCGAATTCTGCCGCCTGGGCGCACCAGCCGATGGCGTCGATTCCCGTGCCTTGCCGGCCGCCATGAGTGAAAACCTCCCATCCGCCCTTGCCATCCGCCCGAGCATCAACCGCGACCACCACACATTGGCTGCCGAATTTCTGAGCGGCCTCGGAGACCAGTTCAGGACGCGCGACCGCCGCTGAGTTAATCCCGCATTTATCGGCGCCCGCCAGCAGCAGCTTTCGCATATCCTCGGTTGAGCGCACGCCGCCGCCGACGGTAAGCGGCAGGAACACCTGCGCCGCCGTGCGCGACACCACATCCAGTATGGTGTCGCGATTCTCATGGCTTGCGGTAATATCCAGAATGGTCAGCTCATCGGCGCCAGCTGCGTCATATATGGCGGCCTGCTCTACCGGATCGCCGGCATCACGCAGGCTGACGAAATTGACGCCCTTGACCACCCGGCCATCCTTCACGTCCAGACAGGGAATGACGCGGAGCTTCAACATCACGCGGCGGCTTTCAGAGCCTCGGAGGCGTGGATGCTGCCGTCATACAGCGCCCGGCCAATGATCGCACCATTGATATTCGGTGCGCGGGCTGCCGCCTGCCTGAGCGCCAGTATATCCGCCACGCCGGCAAATCCGCCCGAGGCGATGACCGGGACCCCCGCTTTGCGCGCCAGCGCCTCGGTCACCTCAATGTTCAGTCCGGCCAGCATCCCATCGCGCGAGATGTCGGTGTAAATAATCCCGGCAATTCCGGCATCGGCGAGCCGCACCGCCAGATCGGATGCGGAAATCCGGCTGGTTTCGGCCCAGCCTTCGGTGGCCACCATGCCGTCACGCGCATCGATACCCACGATGATCCGGTCGGGATGCGTGCGCGCGGCCTCCCGCACCAGAGCAGGATTCTTCACTGCCGCACTACCGAGAATGACCCGGCTGATGCCAGCATCGAGCCAAGCCTCAATCGCCGCCATGTCCCGGATGCCGCCGCCTAGCTGCACGGGAATCGTGACCGCCTCCAGTATGGCTCGCACCGCCGCTCCGTTCACCGATCCTCCGGCGAAGGCGCCGTTGAGATCCACCACATGCAGCGCCTGAAAGCCTGCCGCTTCGAAGGCAGAAGCCTGCGCGGCGGGGTCGTCTCCATAAACAGTCGCCTCGTCCATTGCCCCTCGCCTAAGCCGGACACAGGCACCATCCTTCAGATCAATGGCGGGATAGAGGGTCAGGCTCATTGGTCGGTCTGCAAGAGCTTGTAATAGTAATGCCCGGCGATCCTCCTGCCCTCAACGCGGGCATAGGCCGGGTGCGTGCCCCAGCGGATGAAGCCAGCCGCCTCGTATAGCGCAATCGCGGCCGACTGGGTCTCCCGCACGTCCAGATTGAGTACGTGAAAGCCTAGCGCCCGCGCTCGCTCCTCCACCCGCCGCACGATCAGCCGCGCCAGCCCATGGCCCCGCGCATAGGGAGCGACAAAGTTGTGCACGAGAGAAGCGCCGAAAGCCTGGGCTTCGTTGTTGCGCGGTGGCCGCACCAGTTGCGCGGCGCCATAGATCACGCCATCCATCTTTCCGGCAAACAGCTCACGCTCGGGCACCATCAGCAGGCCACGAAAATACTGCTCGATCGCGGCCCGTCCCGGCGGTTTCAGCCAGCCGAATCCACCGCCATCAATGATTGCGGCATCCGCGGCCTCGCACAGCGCATGCAGATCCTCGTCCGATGCTTCAGTCAGCCGGTCCACGCTCAGGGTGGCCGGGGCAGGCAAATCAGGAGTCATGGCGTCCAGTCAATGAAGTTCTGCAGGATGCGCAAGCCGACCTGCTGGCTTTTTTCAACATGAAACTGGGTGCCGGCGCAATTGCCCCGCGCGACCATGGCGGCGATGGTGCCACCATAATCGGTGGTCGCCAGCAGATCATCCGGATTGCCATCGCTCAGTGCATAGGAATGCACGAAATAGGCATGGTCTCCAGGTTCGAGCCCCTCAAGCAGAGGGTGCCTGCCGGGCTCAAAGTCAAGCTCGTTCCAGCCCATGTGCGGCAGCGGCAGGGAAGGCACGTCCATCCTGGCGATTTCGCCGGCGATCCAGCCCAACCCCGGAGTGATTTCATGTTCCAGTCCGCGAGCCGCCATCAGTTGCATGCCCACGCATATACCCAGAAACGGCGCACCCCCGGCAACATTGTCGCGCAACGCATCGAGCAGCCCCGGAATGGCCTGCAGCCCTCGCGCGCAATCGGCAAAGGCGCCCTGCCCTGGCAGCACCACCCGGTCAGCCCGGCGCACCGTCTCGGGATCGGCGGTGACAACGATATCCGCCACCCGCCCCGCCCGTTCGGCAGCCACGGCCAGACCGCGCGCTGCCGAGGCCAGATTGCCGCTGCCGTAATCGACCACCGCAATCCTGGTCATAGCACTCCCTTGGTGGAGGGGATGGCGCCCATCGCCCGTGGATCGAGTTCGACCGCGTCCCGCAGCGCACGGGCAACCGCCTTGAAGGCAGCCTCGGCGACATGATGGGCGTTGCTGCCGGCATGCTGCGTGACATGCAGCGCCATCACCGCGTTTCCGGCCAGGGCGCGGAAGAACTCCTCGACCAGCTGCGTGTCCATGTCGCCCAGCATCGACCGCTCGAAGCCGACATTCCAGACGAGATAAGCGCGGCCCGAAAGGTCGATGGCGGCGCTCGCCAGCGCCTCGTCCATCGGCACCATGGCCTGGCCGAAGCGGCGTATGCCGCGCTTTTCACCCAGTGCCTCGCGCAGCGCCTGACCGATGACGATGCCTACATCCTCGACCGTATGATGCGCGTCGATATGCAAATCGCCGTGTGCCGTTACGTTCAGATCGAACATGGCATGGCGCCCGAAGGCGGTGAGCATGTGGTCGAAAAAGCCCACGCCGGTGGCGATCTCGGTGCGTCCGGCGCCGTCGAGGTCGAGGCCGACCGCGATCTCTGTCTCCGAGGTGCTGCGGATTACCTGCGCTGTGCGTGACATGGGCGCTGACTAGCGCAAAGCGCTGCCCGCGCCAATCGATGGGCTGAAAATTTCAGTGATTGATCTGCTCCAGCGCCAATCCCCTGGTCGAAGGGCCCAGCGAGATCATGATGATCCCGATCACCATCGCGGCGCCAATGAATATCGCGACGCCCGGCACGCCGTGGCTGTGCAGCAGGATGCCGATGGCAAGACCGGCGAAGGCGCCGGCAAGCCGGCTCCAGGAATAGACAAAGCCTACCCCGCGCGCCCGGATGCGCGTCGGGTACAGCTCCGCCTGATAGCCGTGGAAGGAGAAGGACATCACGTTCGCCGCCAGGGTGAACAGCACGCCGAGCACGATCAGAATCCAGGGCGCATTGCTGATCGAGAAGATCGCCATGAACACGCCCATCAGGAACAAGCCTCCGATGATCTGGGTCTTGCGCTCGAACCGGTCTGCGAACAGCACGCCGAGCAGCGGCCCGCATGGATTAGCGATGGCGATGATGAAGGCGTATTCTAGGCTGGCCGTCACATGGATGCCGCGATGGATCAGCAGGGTCGGCACCCAGGCGGCGAAGCCGTAGAAGCCGATCACCTGCGCGGCATTGAACACCGAGAGGATGATCGTCCGCTTGAGATA
>DASTAF010000006.1:0-2238 GCA_035713005.1 Acetobacteraceae bacterium | reverse complement strand
CGGTCCGAGGCGGAGTCAAGGCCGCCCGGCATGCCTTCAGGGGCGAAGGATGGGATGGGGTGATTTCTCATCGCAGTCTCCTCTTGATCGATAGGTCAATTATTTACGCTGCGATTGCGAATGTCATCGCCAAAACTTGTGCTATATTACGAAAGAAGTGATAGTTTTGACAGAAAGTTTTTCCAATTTGTAAAAACTGAAAAACGAGGAACGTCCATGTCCAAACCGATGATCGGCCGCATCGTGCGCCGTCTGCGCATGGATCAGGGCTTCACCCAGCAGGCGATGGCGGCGCGGCTGGGGATATCAACCAGCTACCTCAACCTGATCGAGCATGATCAGCGGGGGGTGACGGCGGCATTGCTCATCAAGCTGACGGAGGTGCTGCAGGTGGATCTGGCGGCGCTTTCCGGCTCGGACGAGCGGCAGGTCGAGGCGGGGCTGCGGGAAGCCTTCGCCGATCCCCTGCTCGGCGCCGATCCGGTGCCGGAGGCGGAAGCGCAGATGATCGCCGCCTCCACCCCGGTCGCCGCACGGACCGTGCTGGGCCTCTACCGCGCCCTGCAGGCGGCGCGGCAGGAGACCGACGGCATCACCCTGCCCTCCGGGCGCCGGATTCTGCTTCCGAACGAGGAGGTGCGGGATTTCTTCCATGATCACGGCAACCATTTCCCCGAGCTTGAGGAGGCAGCCGAGGCGATGGACGCGGAACTCCCCAAAGCGGCCATGGGCATGAATCATGCCCTGGCGGAGCGGCTGCGCCACAAGCACGGGGTGGTCGTCACCGTCTCGCCCCTGGCCAGTGCGCTGCGTGTCTATGATCCGGCGAGCCGCCATCTCCTGCTTTCGGAAAGCCTGGCGCGCGAGAGCCGGGGATTCCAGATGGCTTTCCAGCTCGCCCTGCTGGAGATCCGGGATCTGGCGGAAAGGATCGTCCAGGGCGCCGCCCTCTCAAGCCAGGATGCCGGAGAGCTTTTGCGCATCGGCCTGCTGAATTATTTCGCCGGCGCGCTTCTGATGCCTTATGCGCCCTTTCTCGCCGCCGCGGCGGAGCTTCGCCATGATGTGGAGCGCCTCGCCGCCCGCTTCGGCGTTTCCTATGAGCAGACCTGCCACCGGCTCTCCACCATGCAGCGCAACGGGGCGCGGGGAGTGCCGTTCTTCTTCCTGCGGGTCGATCCGGCGGGAAATGTCTCGAAGCGCTTTTCAGCGGCGGGCTTTCCCTTCGCGCGCTTCGGCGGCAACTGCCCGCGCTGGATCGTCCATGCCGCCTTCGCCACTCCGGGAACGATCCGGGTGCAGGTGGCGCAACTGCCGGACGGCGCCACCTATCTCTGCTTCGCCCGCACCATCACCGCCGCGCCGGCTCACTGGGGCGACCCGCCGGCGACGCGCGTGATCGCCATGGGGTGCGACATCACCCGCGCTCCCGAAGTCGTTTACGCGGAGGGGATCGATCTGGATCGGGCGGCGGTCGGCATCGGGCTTTCCTGCCGGCTGTGCGACCGCCAGGATTGCCGCTCACGCGCCTTCCCTCCCCTCGCCCACCGTCTCGCCCTCGACGTGCAGACCACCAGCGCCAGCCCCTACCGGTTCGAGCCGGTCAAGCGCTGACCAGCAAAGCAGCCCTGGAAAGGCAATCCCGCAGCCGATGGCGAGCCAGGCGGCCCAGGGCAGCACCGGCAGGCCAATGGCGAGCGCGAAGGCGAGACTCCAGCCCGGCTGCCAGAGCGCGATCATCGCCGGAACCGCTATCCACCCTTCGGCCGCCCGGGCATCCTCGAGCAGCACGGCGCAGAGCAGGACGCTGGGCGCGAGCGCGTCATAGACATGAGCATAGGGCGTCGCCACCACGCACAAGGCCGCCGAGGCTGCCATCCGCGCGCTCCCGGCGGCAGGGTCCGGCGCCGAGGCCCGCCACAGGCGCCACAGCGCAGCCATAGCCAGCAGCGTTACCGAAGCCTGGATCAGCCAGGCGGCGCGCCGGGTCAGATGCAGCCCCTCGGCGGCATAGAAGGGACTGGCCATATAGGCCTGACTCGGCGTCGGCAGATAAGGGCGCTGCAGATAAGCGGTCATTTCCGGCATGGTGCGGGAGATGAACAAGGGCCAGGCATGAGGCATGGCGATGGCGGCAAGAATCGCCAGCACAACTGCCGTAGCCGCAGCAGCAATAATGCTCCGCCACGCTCCCGCCGCGAGCAGCGCCACCGGCGCCAGCATCGCCAGGGGCGGCTT
>DASTAF010000005.1:0-6332 GCA_035713005.1 Acetobacteraceae bacterium | reverse complement strand
GCCTGCTGCGCCGCCGCCACCGCGACATCGCCCCAATAGGGCGTCATATCCGCCGGCTTCAGCTCGTGAAGCTGGCTGACCTTGCCGATGAACCGGCCCGCCTGGTCGCGGATCAGCCAGTCCAGCTCCACCATGTCGGTGCCGTGAGGCTGCGGCGTGGCGCGGACGATGCCGGTGAGGGTGAAATCCGCGTCCCGCCTGCTGTCCACCAGCATGACGCCGAGGCGTGGCAGGTCGCGCCTGACATCGAGCGCGAGGGAATGATCCCCGTCGCCGGGCGCGCCCGTCACCCCCTCCAGCACCACGCGCGGCGCGCGGTTCTCCAGCGAATCCGGGTTGCTCTGCTGGACCGCCGCGTTGATCGAGGCCAGCTCGCGCGCCAGAGCCGGGGCCGCCGCCTCGGCGCTCGCCCGCAGCGTCTCCGGCGATCCCATCGCCCAGTCCGCCGCGGCGACGGGGGCGCCCTCCGCCTTGCCGTAGGTCTTGCCGTCCGGCCCGATGATGCTGAACCGGGGCTCGACCTGGGCTCCCGCCAGCCCGGCCGTTGCCGCCAGCCGCCATTCATGCCTGGCCACGGGGCGGACGATGCTCGGCACGTTGCGCGCCACCAGCGCCCGCGCCAGATCATCCGCGTAGAGGGCGGAGGCGCGGTTTCCCAGCATGGCGTTGGCCGGCGGCGGCACGACCAGCATCGGCGGCGGCGGCACGGCCAACAGCGCCCCCTCGCGGCCCGGCCGGCCGAGGAAGGGCTGCGGCAGCGTGCCGCAGGCGCTCAGCGCGAGCGGCAGGATCAGCGCCCAGCGCGGAAGCATCCGGCGCGGAAGCGCCCGACGGAGCCTCATGCCGCCCTCATGATGATGGAAATCTGGTGGCCGCCCGGCCCCTCGGCCCGCTTCGTGCGCCGCCGGTGCGAGAAGAATCGCCGCTCGTCGGTATAGGTATCATCCGGCAGGATCGCCGCCGCGATCCCGGCCTCGCGCAGCCGCGCCGCGCAATAGCCGGGCAGATCGAACTGATGCCGCCCCGCCTCGTTGGGGTGGAAGAAGCGGGAATCCCCCGCCTCGCGCGCCAGCACCGCGTCGCGCAGGTCATCCCCCACCTCGTAGCTTTGCTGATGGATGCAGGGGCCGATGACGGCGGTGATGCCCTCGGCGCCGAGGGCGCGCATCGAATCCAGCACCGCCTCCAGCACCCCGGCCAGCGCCCCGCGCCATCCGGCATGGGCGGCGCCCACCACCCGCCCCGTGGCATCGGCGAACAGCACCGGCGCGCAATCGGCGGTGATGATGCCGAGCGCGATGCCGGGCCGGTCCGTCACCATTGCATCCGCGTCGGGTCCGGCGCCAGGCGCCCAGGGCTCCGTCACCCCGATCACCCGCGCCCCATGGACCTGCCGCAGCCCGGCCAGGGATGCCGGCGCCGCCCCGACCGCAATGGCGGCGCGGCGGCGATTCTCCGCGACGCAAGCGGGATCATCGGCGCCGGAGAGGCCGCAATTCAGGCTGCCATAGGCGCCCTCGGAAACGCCGCCCAGGCGGGTGAAGAAGCCATGCGGCGCGGCGAGCCGCGCGGTGAGGAAGTCCGGTTTCATCGTCAATGCTTCAGTCGAATCCAGGAGGTGGGGGAAGGGTGGGGCTGGCGATGGCGAGGGCCTTGAACAGCGATCCCATCGCCTCCGGCGTGGTGAGCCTGCGGGTGGAGGCGATCAGCCTCGCGGCATCCTCGGGGCTGGCGTTGCGGCCGAGCTGCGCCGTCCGCTCGTGGATGCCGAGCCGGGCGAGGAAGGCGCCCTGCGGGACCGGACCGAAGCAGGCGGCGCCCCGTGCCCGCGCCTCGGCGGCGAGGGCGGCGAAATCGACATGGGCGGTCAGATCGGCCGCGCCCGGATCGGCCAGCGGATCGGCGGGCCTGCCCTCGCGGATCGCCTGCAGGCTCTCGCCCGCGCCGCTCTCCATCGGCCCGTAATCGAGGAACAGCGCCGCGCCGACATCGCGGCCAAGCCGCCCCGCCACCGCGCCGATGAAGGCGCGGGCGGCATCCCCCCGCTCGCGCACCGAGCCTTCCGGATCGTCCGGCAGATCCTCGATGGCGGGCTGCTCCACGTAGCGCCCATCCTCGACATGGCGCTCCATCCAGCCTTCCGCCCGGCGAACGAACTGGCGGATCGGCAGCGCGTCCAGGAACTCGTTGCCGAGCAGGATCATCGGCTCCGAGGGCACGGCGGAAAGGCGCGGATAGATGGCGGCGGCGGGAAACCTGCGGGCCAGCGACTCGGCCAGGCGCGGCGAGGTCTCGATGAAGCCCAGCTCCGCCGCCTCGCCGAAGGCCATCATCGCGCGGCCCGCCGCGCGCAGCGCATCGGCCATCAGCGTGCCGCGACCCGGCCCCGCCTCGATGAGCTGAAAGCGCGGCGGCGAGCCCATGCTCTGCCAGACCACGCAGGCCCAGAGGCCCAGCAGCTCGCCGAACACCTGGGAGATTTCCGGCGCGGTGACGAAATCCGCGAAGGGGTCGCGCCCGGCGTAATATGCCGCGTTGGCGCGCTCCATGAACTCGTCGAGCCGTTCGATCATCAGGCGCGGCTCAGGCCGGCAGGGCGGCGAGCCTGCGGCCCACCCGCTTCGCCCGGTAGATCATCGCGGCGCCGATCACGATCATCGGGAAGGAGAGGAGCTGCCCCATGGTCAGCCCGAACATGAGATAGCCGAGGAACCAGTCGGGCTGGCGGAAGCATTCGGAAATGCTGCGGGCGATGCCGTAGCCCATCACCAGCATCCCGGCCAGATAGCCCGGCTGCGAGCGGATGCGGTCGGAGCGGGAGGCGGCGAACAGCACGACGAACAGCACGATGCCCTCCAGCGTCGCCTCGATCAGCTCGGAGGGATAGCGCGGCACGTTGGGCGGATTCGACTGCGGATAGATCATCCGCACCGGGAACCAGGCCGGCGCCGGGCGCCCCCACAGCTCGCCATTGATGAAATTCGCTATCCGGCCGAGGAACAGGCCGATCGGCACCACCACGGCGATGCGGTCGGCGAAATACCACGGGTCGATCCGGTGCTTGTGGCAGTAGATGAGAATCGCCACGGCGACGCCGATGAAGCCGCCATGGAAGCTCATCCCGCCATCCCAGACCGCGTAGGTGCGATCCAGGTGGTGCAGGAAATAGACCGGCTGGTAGAACAGGATATAGCCGATCCGCCCGCCGAGCACGACGCCGAGCGTCGCCCAGGAGAGGAAGTCGTCCACCTGCAGATGGGTGGCGGCCACCGGATGCAGCCGCATCAGCCAGCGCGCCATCCGCCAGCCGATCAGCAGCGCGCCGATATAGGCCAGGGCATAATAATGGATGGCGAAGGGGCCGAACCGCACCAGGATCGGGTCGAGATGCGGCCAGACGAGCAGAAGATTCATCGGTAAGGGTCCGGTTGGGTCAGGAAGCCGTGGATGTAGCGCGCCACCCCGTCCTCCAGCGTCGTGAATCGGTGATCGAAGCCGGCGGCGCGCAGCCGGTCCATCCGCGCCTCCGTGAAGGATTGATACTGGCCGCGCAAGGCCTCCGGCATCGGGATGAACTCGATTTGTTCGGGCAGGCCGCTGGCGGCGCAGACGGCGCGGGCGAGGTCGAGATAGCTCCGCGCCGTGCCGGTGCCGAGATTGAACAGGCCGGAGACCTCGCGATGGCCGAGCAGGAACAGGATTCCCGCCGCCACGTCGTCGATCCAGATGAAGTCGCGCTTCTGCCCGCCATCGGGGATGCCCTCGCGGTCGGAGCGGAACAGCCGCACCGGCCCTCCCGCCCGCGCCTCGTCATGCTTGACCTTCACCACCGAGATCATCCGCCCCTTGTGGTATTCGTTCGGGCCATAGACGTTGAAGAATTTCAACCCCGCCCATTGTGGCGGGCGCTTCCGCCCCGCCGCCACCTCCCGCGCCGCCCAGAGGTCGAATGCGTGCTTGGACCAGCCATAGAGGTTGAGCGGGCGCAGCCGCTCCAGCGCCGCGAGGGAGGGATCATCGTCGAACCCGGCCCCGCCATCGCCATAGGTGGCGGCGGAGGAGGCATAGATGAACGGCACTCCGTGCTCGGCGCACCAGGACCACAGCGCCTGGCTCAGCGTCACGTTGCTGCGCCAGACCAGATCGCCATCCGCAGCCGTGGTCTCGCTGATCGCGCCGAGATGGATCACCGCGTCCAGCCGGGGGCGCGATTCGAGAAAGCCCGCCAGGGCATCCGGGGCGATCAGCCGCGACGGCGGATGCTTCCGCAGGTTGCGCCATTTGCCCTGATCCCGCAGCCGGTCCACGATGATGGTCTCCAAGCCGCGCGAGGCCAGGATTGCGTGCAGATTCGAACCGATAAATCCGGCCCCGCCGGTGATTAACAGCATGGCGCGCCTTATATGAGGAATATTCCGCCTTGTCAGCGGAGGCTTTGCAATCACATCGAGGAGGACAAGTCATGGTTGAGCGACCGAAACTGTTTGACGATCTCGCCGGAGTCGCGGGGGGCGCGCTCTCGGCGATGACCGGGCTGCGCGAGGAGATGACCTCGCTCATCCGCTCGCGGGTGGACGAGATGATCCGCATGCTCGATCTGGTCCGGCGCGAGGAGTTCGACGCCGCCATGGCCCTCGCCACCAAGGCCAAGACCGAGGCCGAGCATCTGGCCGCCCGCGTCACCGCGCTGGAGGCGAAGGCGGCGCCCGCCCCGGCGAACGAGGAGGCGGTGAAGCTGGAGGATGTCCCCGCGCCGGAAGGAACCGCAGGCGAGGACATCGCCGGCGACAAAGAAATCCCCTAAGCGTCCCGCTTTAGCGTCTCGCTTTCTGGCGTGATTTCATCAGGACGGATACCATCATGACCCAACCATGCGACCTTACGGCTGTCGAGGCCCGGCGGCTGATCGGCCAGAAGCGGCTCTCGCCGGTGGAGCTGGTGGAAAGCTGCATCGGGCGGATCGAGGCGGTGGACCATGCGGTGAACGCGGTGGTGGCGCGGGATTTCGAGCGTGCCCGGGCACAGGCGCGCGAGGCGGAGGCCGCGATCGCGCGCGGCGAGGCGCTGGGCGCGCTGCATGGGCTGCCGCTCGGGATCAAGGACATGGAGGACACGGCGGGGCTGCGGACGACCTATGGCAGCCCGATGTTCCGCGATCATGTGCCGCGCGCGGATGAGGGGATGGTGGCGGTTTTGCGCCGGGTGGGCGGGCTCGTGCTCGGCAAGACCAACACGCCGGAATTCGCCGCCGGCGCCAATACCCGCAACAAGGTCTATGGCGCGACCGGCAATCCCTTCGATCCGGCGCGCTCGGCGGCGGGCTCCTCTGGCGGCTCGGCTGTGGCGCTGGCGACCGGGATGGTGCCGCTTGCCACCGGTTCGGACATGGGTGGCAGCCTGCGCAACCCGGCGGCCTTCTGCGGCATCGTCGGGATGCGCCCCTCGCCGGGGCTGGTGCCCTCGGAGAAGCGGCTGCTGGGCTGGTCTTCCTTGAGCGTGCTGGGGCCGATGGCGCGGACGGTGCCCGATCTGGCGCTGCTGCTCTCCGCCATGGCGGGGGACGATGCGCGCGATCCGCTGGCCTATGCCGTTCATGGCGAGGCAGTGCGCAAGCCGGGGCAGTTTTATCCGCCGAGGCCGGTTGATCTGGCGGGGCTGCGGGTGGCGATGACGGCGGATTTCGGCTTCGCCCCAACCGAGAAAGGAATCGCGGCGGCGTTCCGCGAGAAGCTGGCCAGGCTGGCGCCGCTGTTCGGCGCGCTGGAGGAGGCGACGCCGGATTGCGCCGGGGCGGACGAGGCCTTCGCGGTGAAGCGGGCGGTTTCCTTCCTCGCCGCCTTCGCCGATACCTTCCGCAAAACGCCGGAGAGGCTGGGGGCCAATATCCGCGCCAATGTCGAGGAGGGGTTCCGCTATTCGGCGGAGGATGTGGCGCGGGCGGAGGTGCTGCACACGGCGCTGTACCGGCGCTGGCAGGAATTCTTCGGGCGGTTCGACATCATCCTCGCGCCGGCCATTTCCATCACCCCGCGCCCCTGGACGGAGCTGTATCCGGCGGAGATCGACGGCCGGCCGACCAAATCCTATTTCCACTGGCTGGCGCTGGCCTATGCGCCGACGCTTTCGGGGCATCCGGCGCTGTCCCTGCCGGTGGGGCGGGACGCGGCGGGGATGCCGTTCGGGCTGCAGATCATCGGCCCGCGCGGCGGCGATGCGCTGGTGCTGCGGGTGGCGGCGGCGCTGGAGGCATTCTGCGCGGAGGATGAGCGCCTGCGCCGCCCGGTGCCCGATGTGGCGGCGCTGGCGAAGGCGCCGCCGATCAGCGGAATGAA
>DASTAF010000004.1:0-2766 GCA_035713005.1 Acetobacteraceae bacterium | reverse complement strand
AGGCTTTCGGTCACCGGCAAGCCCCAGCCTTCGTAGAAGGAAGGATAGAGGGTGAACAGGCAGTCCCGGTAGAGCGAGGCGAGTTCGGCATCGCTCGGCGCCTCGACCAGCCGCAGCTTCCCGCCCAGCCAGTCGGCATTCTCCGCCTGCCCGATCACGTCGCGCGCCAGCCAGCCGACGCGCCCGGCGAAGACCAGATCGGGCACCTCCTCCTCTGACATAATCTGGAGCAGCCGCCGCCACAGCCGCAGCATCGCCCCATGATTCTTGCGCGGCTCGATGGTGGAGACGAACAGCACGAAAGGCCGCGGATGCAGCGGCGCCGGCAGGTCCCGCTGCGCCACGAAGCTCATGCCCATCGGCAGCTTCCGCGCCGGCGGGATGGGAAGCGCCTCGCGCCGGGCAAATTCCGCGGCATCGCGCGCCGTGGCGTTGGAATTGGTGAACAGGATGTCCGCGCGCGGCAGAACCTCCCGCGCCCAGAGCTCGAAAGCCTCAGTGGTATGCTTTACCGACCATTCGGGAAACAGGATCGGCACCATGTCGTGCACGAAGGTGGCAAAGATCACCCCGTTCTGCCGCAGCCGCTCGATCAGGCTATAGTAGGCCTGGAACTGCCAAGTGGCTCCCGTGCAGATCAGTATGTCACCCGGCGCGAAAGCCACCGGCCGGTCGAGCAGCGGCGTCATGTCGGGAGGCGGCTGGTTCGGCTCAGCGACGGCAAGCTCGGTGAGATGCACCGGCTCGCGCGCCGGGCGCACCCAACGCCAGATGTTGCGAATGAGGTCGCGCATGGCCCGCAGCACGTGAAGCTGGGCACGGAACACGTCCATCAGGGCGTGCGCCGCGTGCAGCTCCGCTTGCCGCATCACGATCAGCGGCGCGCGGATGTCGAGCGGCAGGCCCCTCAGCCGGCGCCGGAATTCTGAGACCTCAGGCACCTGGCTGGCCACCAGCGCGGGCTCCGCCGGAGGCGCGGGCAGGCTCGGCTCCTCCTTGTGGCAGGTGGCCCGCAGGATCCGCGCCTCGGTCTCCGGCCAGTCCACCACCGTGAAGCCGCTCTCCCCCGGCCCGTGACGGCATACGCCCACCCTGCCCTCGCCCAGCCGCACCAGTTCCCGGCACAAATCGAAGGACAGGCGCTGAATCCCGCTGGGGCGGTTTCCGGCATAGAAAAATCCCAGCAAATCTTCGATGTCAACCCAGATCATCGAGTAGAATCAGCCCTTTTTTTCAACCGTTGGTTATCCACTTCTATAGTATCCTCATAAACTGAGTGATATTGACCTCTTCGCTTAGTCAATTAACGCGGGTTGTGGAAGGGGTTCTGAAAATGCTCTGTTTTTTGGACGATAGAGAACTCGCGCGCGGTCAGGATTCCCTTATTTTCAGGTCACAGGATAAATGACTACAGCATTGATCACCGGAATTACCGGCCAGGATGGCGCTTATCTCAGCGAATTTCTTCTCGGCAAGGGCTATGAGGTGGTGGGGGTGCTGCGGCGCTCCGCTTCGTCGGACGTGATCGGCGAGCGGCTGCGCTATCTCGGCGTGCTGGACCGGGTGACGCTGGTCGAAGGCAACATGACCGATCTGGGCAGCCTGATCCGCATCATCGAGGCGCATGGACCGGACGAGGTTTACCATCTCGCGGCGCAAAGCTTTGTCGCCACCTCCTGGCAGCAGCCGCAGCTGACCGGGCTGGTGACCGGGATGGGCGCGGTGGCCATGTTGGAGGCGGTGCGCATCGCCTGTCCACAGGCGCGCTTCTATCAGGCATCCTCCTCGGAGATGTTCGGCCGCGCCGGCAGCATGCCGCAATCCGAGGCCACGCCCTTCTATCCCCGCAGCCCCTACGCCGCCGCCAAGCTCTATGCCCACTGGATGACGGTGAACTACCGCGAGAGCTTCGGCATGCACGCCTCCTCGGGGATATTGTTCAACCATGAGAGCCCGTTGCGCGGCATCGAGTTCGTCACCCGGCGCATCACGAGCGGCGTTGCCCGGATTAGGGCCGGGCAGGCGAGCGAACTGCGGTTGGGCAACATGGAGGCGAAGCGCGACTGGGGCCATGCGCGGGACTATGTCCGCGCCATGTGGCTGATGCTCCAGCAGGACCAGCCGGATGACTACGTGATCGCCACCGGCCGCAGCGCCAGCGTGCGGGAATTCTGCGCCCTCGCCTTCGGCGCGGCGGGGCTGGACATGAATGATCACGTGCGCACCGATCCGGCCCTGCTGCGCCCGGCTGAAGTGGACGTGCTGCAGGGCGATGCGAGCAAGGCGCGCGATAAACTCGGCTGGGCCCCGACCGTGACGCTGGAGCAGCTCGCCGCCGAGATGGTCGCCGCGGACATGGCGCGGCTTGCCGCTTGATCCCGTCGCGCATTCTGATCACCGGCGCGGGCGGCTTCGTCGGCACCCATCTCGTCGCGGAACTGCGGCGGCGCTTCCCGGAGGCTGCGCTGCATACGGAGCCCTTTGATGTCACCGATCCGGACGCGGTGGCGGATGCGATGACATCGGCAAGGCCGGATGCCTGCCTGCATCTGGCAGCGATATCCTCGGTGCCGGAATCCCGCCGCGATGCCCGGCGCGCCTTCGCGGTCAATCTGGGCGGCGCGCTCAACCTTGCCCATGCGATCCTAGATCATGTTCAGGCTTGCCGGATGATCCATGTCGGCAGCGCCGATTGCTACGGAGCTTCCTTCAAGGCAGGCCTGCCGCTTGATGAGACGGCGCCGCTGGCACCCCTCAACGTGTATG
>DASTAF010000003.1:0-2309 GCA_035713005.1 Acetobacteraceae bacterium | reverse complement strand
GCCCTTGTCGTCGACAGCACCCCTCGCGACTACCTGCTTGCCGCGCGGGCCATCCTTGAACTGCGGGTTGAACGGATCGGACTCCCAGAGTTCGAGCGGCTCCGGCGGCTGCACGTCGTAATGGCCGTAGAACAGCACATGGGGCGCGTTGGACCCCGCCTTGTGATGCCGGGCGATGACGCCGGGCAAGCCTTTCGTTTCGGCAAGCCGCGCCTCGAACCCCATCTCGGCCAGCAGATCGCGCATGTGGGTGGCGGCGCGGATGCAATCCTGCCGGTGCGCCGGCTGGGCACTGATCGAGGGGATGCGGAGCAGCTCGAACCAGCGCTCCCGCGAGAAGTCCAGATTGTCGTCGATATGGGCGAGCACCGCGTCGAGCGATCCGTTTTTCATCCTCATTCCCCTTGCTGCTGGCCGGAAGATAGGGGCGGACCGCCGATCAGGGAAGGGAGCGGGGGTTCAGAACAGCCCGGCGCCGGAAAGCCCGCCATAGACGCCGAGAGCGGCGGTGATGGTGGAGAGGAAGATGGTCAGCCCCATGTACCAGCCGCGCAGCCGCAGATGGACGGGAAGGGATTTCAGCCCCAGCGCCACCAGGAAGCCGAGCACCAGGGGCAGCAGCAGCGCGTTCATCACCTCGACGGCGATATTGAGGATGACGAGGTTCGGCACCAGCGCCACCAGCACCGCCCCGGCGATCAGGCAGAAGGCATAGACGCCATAGAACCATTTGGCCTGCAGCGGATGGTCTTCCAGAGAACGGCGGTATCCCGCCACCTCTCCCAGCCCCCAGGCCAGCGCCAGCGAGGCGACGATGGCGGCAACCAGCCCGGCCCCGAGCACTCCGGCACCGAAGACCAGCTTGCCCACGGTGCTGCCGAGAAAGGGCGTGAGGGCCGCGGAAATATCGCCCACCGTATTCAGGCTGAGCTGATGGCTGCGCAGACCGATGGTCGCCGCCGCGGCGATCAGCACCGCCGCCATGACGAGCTGGGTGACGATGGCGCCGAGCGCCGTATCCCAGCGGGCGAACTTGAAATCCTCGATGCGCAGCTTCTTATCCGCCACCGCCGATTGCTGGTAGAAGATCATCCAGGGCATGATCACGGCACCGATATTCGCCGCCACCAGATAGAGATAATCCGGATTGCCGAAGGCGGGGTGGAACATCTGCCCGGCGATCTGCCCCGCATCGGGCCGCGCCAGGAAGGCGACCGCGAAGAACACGAACTCGAACAGGCCTAGCGCGATGGCGATGCGCTCGACCCGGCGATAGGAACCGGTAAAGGCGATGACCAGCAGGAAGGCGACGGCAAGAGCCAGACTGACGCCCCTCGGCACGCCGTAAAGCTCTCCCACCCCGGCGACGCCTGAAAATTCCGTCAGCAGCGCGCCGATGGTGGCGATGGTCAGCCCGCCGGCGGAAAGCCAGGCCCAGCCGGCGCCGAACGTGTCGCGGATCAGCTCGCCATGGCCCTTGCCGGTGAAAAGCCCCAGCCGCACCGTCAGTTCCTGCACCACGTAGAGGATCGGGATGAGGATGAATTGCAGCAGCAGCAGGCGGTAGCCCCAGGCGACTCCGGATTGCGCGGCGGTGATGATGCTGCCCACCTCGGTATCGGCCAGCATGACCACGAGGCCCGGCCCGGCCACCGCCAGAAAACGCAGGAAGGCGCCAGGTTTGGCGCGGCGCTGGAGCGTTTCGGACAAGCGGGCCTCCATCGAAAAGGTCAATTGCAAATGAGAACTATTCGCATTGCATGGCTATTTGGATACCGGACCGCCCTGGTCCTGTCAACCAAGCAGCACGCATTATTGACTTTGATCAAGGCCGAGCGGAAAGCCGAAGCCATGATCGAGATCAAGCTGCACGACACGAAAAGCCGCCGGAAAAAGCTGTTCGTCCCGGCCGATCCCGAGCACGTGAAATTGTATTTATGCGGCCCGACCGTGTATGACCGCGCGCATCTCGGCAATGCCCGTCCGGTGGTGGTGTTCGACGTTCTGGTGCGGCTGCTGCGGCATGTTTATCCGCGCGTCACCTATGTGCGCAACATCACCGATGTGGACGACAAGATCAACGCCCGCGCGGCGGAGACGGGCGAGCCGATCGGAGAGATCACCGCGCGCACGACCGAATTGTATCACCAGGACATGGCGGCGCTGGGCGCCCTGCCGCCGGACGTGGAACCGCGCGTCACCCAGCATATCCCCGAGATCATCAGGCTGATCGAGCGCCTCGTCTCGCTCGGCCATGCCTATGAGGCGGAGGGGCATGTGCTGTTCGCCGTCGCCTCCGATGCGGCTTA
>DASTAF010000002.1:0-6078 GCA_035713005.1 Acetobacteraceae bacterium | reverse complement strand
ACAGCCAAAGCCAGGTCAGCAGCATCGCCGCAGTGCCGAGTCCGCCGTAGGTCCTGTCGTAGCTGTTGAAGTGCGCGACATAGACGGTGAACAGAAGCGACCCAGTCCCCCAGAGGATCATCGCGGCTATCGCCCCCGGCGAAATCCACTCCCACCGCGCCTCCTGCCGATCCGGCCCGTAGCGGTACAGCACTGCCAGCGTCGTTGTCATGAACGCCAGCAACAATGGCCATTCGACGATCAGCGCCACCCACCGCGTGGTCGGGCTCGCCCCCATGTCAACCAGTACCACCGGCAGCACGGCGATCAGCGCAAGCACGATCAATCCCCCGATGATCAGGCCGATCGTCAGGATCATCGTAAGCAGGTAGAACTGGATAAAGCCGCGCCGCTCTTCCTCGCCATAGGCGATGTCGAGCGCCACGATCATGCCGCTCACGCCATATGAGGCTGTCACCAGGGAAATGATGAGGCCGACGACGGCTCCCAGGCTCAGCGCGCCGTTCGATGCGGATACAAGGTGGTGCAATTCATCCCCGATCAGCTTCAGGGCTGATGGAGGCATCAGTCTTGAAAGCGCGTTTACCGTCTGCGCGACCTGAGCAGGGTCGGCAATAAGGCCATAAATTGAGACAAGTGCTGCAAGCGCCGGGAATAGCGCCAGCAGCATGTAATAGGTGACGCCGCCGGCGACGAGGGAGAGGTTCTTCCTGCTTGTGTCCCGCCAGACCCGGGCGAGGATGTCTTTCCACCCGGGAGCCGGAATGTCTTTCGGATGATCGGCTTCACGTCCCCGCCCCGCTTGCCTCGCAGGAGTCCCTGTAGAAGTGCTGCGATTCTCTTGCGACAAAATCCTGCTCCTTTAGCCAGCTTCTACCTGGAGCAGATATGGCTAATGCGCCTAAACGCAATCATGATGCGCATGGGCCACGTGTTGCTTTTCCTCCGACTAAATCAGCCCCTGACTGTACGGTCAGGCTTGACCATTTTGGGTGCGTGGCGCAACACGTCTTCGTGTCGAAAATCAGTCTCTCCGGCTGGCATGGCTTGAACCGGCTTCGGACAAAAAGCCGGATTTGCCAAACGCCGGGCTTGGCAGACGGTTCTTGATTTGGCATCCAAGCCCTTGCCACTCTCGTTGATGCTGAGCGAAAAGTTTCTGAGCAATAGGCTATGCAACCGTGAGTGCGGCAAAAACTTCGATCGAGCGGCGAATCGATTTTCTGGACCGCCGCACGCATAATGGCTGATCAGTCTGGAGATGCTACTTATAGTAGCAGATAACGCTTGGATTTAAATCTTTTTATTTTGTTTTTGAATATCTAGGCTGGCAACCGGTCCTCTTGCTGCATACCTAACTCATATCATAATCTTGTAACAGAAGTTGATTTGGTATGGCCTTCGTCGAGGATATTTTCAAAGGCAATCTTGCCATGGCGGCGGCCATTGGGGCTACCGCGCTGGTGCTGCCGAAGATTCTCCCCGACCTCTCCCCGCCAATGCGCTCGGCAATCAGGAGCGGCTTGTCGCTGTTCGTCGAATCGGAGTCAGAGGCCGAGGGCGGCATCGTCAACCGGCTGGCGGATAACGCGCTGAAGACCGTGCTCAAGCGGCTTTCCGGCCCCGGGAACGCGGATGAGCGGCAGAAATCAGCTGAAGGCGCGATCGACGAGTTCCGGAAGACGGCGCATGCCCGCGCCCAGCGTTACGGACGGGACGATGCGGATCGTTCGGCGCGCTATGGCCGGCACATCGAGGCGCTGCGCCACGCGATCGAGCGGGAACGGTCCCGGCATCCTGGCGCTAATTCGGGTGCATTGAACGATCTTTCGGTCAGGCTGACGGAAGCGGATTAGAGGAGAAAGCCAGTGGCTCTGTTTGAGGATTTCGCCAAGGATGCCAGCCCCACCGGCCTGATGACCGGGATCGGCGTCGTGCTGCTCACCCCCGTCCTGGCTCCGGCGATGACGCGGGTTCTCCGACCAACAGCGAAGGGCATCCTGTCCGCCGGAATCACCCTGTATCGCGGCGTAATGGAGCCAGTCAGTGACGCCGTCGGCAATCTTGTGGCCGAGGCGCAGCTCGAACTCGCCGCAGCCTCCGCGCGCACCGCGCCGGAGGGCCGCGCCGCCATGGCTAAAGACACGGAAACCAAAGACGCCGAGACCGAAGACGCGGGGACGGAGGAACCTGAGAAACATAAGCGCGGCTCTTCTTCCAGGCGACGCAATGGCGACGGGACGTAGTTACAGGAGATAGCGGAATGGCATCCTTTGAAGATCTTTTTAGCGGCGGTAATATCGTCACCGGCATCGCAATTGCCGTCGGCACGGCGGTGCTCGCCCCGGTCATCGGACCTGCGGTCAGCAACGTGCTGCGTCCAGCCGCCAAGGCGGTCATCAAGGGCGGTATAATCATCTACGATCAAGGGCGGCAGGCCGCGGCGCAGGTCAGCGAGATGACCAGCGACATGGTGGCCGAGGCCCGGGCGGATGCGCAGCAGAGCGAGGCAAAAGCCTCAGCCGAAGCCGAAGCGCAAGGCGGTACCGAGGCGCAACCTGCTTAGATCTTGTTGGCCTAGCGAGCGTGATCGGGACCATCGTCATCGGGTGTTTCGACAAACCTGCTTACGGTGGCTTCTCTTTATGATTCTTGACTGACTGAGGCGCCGTGCCCCATTTTGATGCTTCGACTCGGATCGGCGAGGCTCTCGGCCCGGTTGTGCCGACTATGCCGCCCCGCCTCGGCCCGCCCCCGCTTCTCATCATCGTGTTGCATGACTGCATCCCCGGCCGGGTGCGTTGGCACGTCCAGGGCCTGCGCGGCAACGACTTCCTGAAGGCGATGCTGGAGGGAGGGCTTCCCGAGTTGCCGGGCATCCATTCCGCCCGTGCCAGCACCGATACCGGTAATCTGCTCACCCTGTTCGACCCGGCGGTTCCGGCGGAGCGGGTGCGGGAGCGGATCATCGCCCTGCTGCGCGGCGATGTGGTGCCAGCTTCGGGCGGCGCAGGCCCCGGCTGGCATACCCGCCCCGCCGCTTCGGTGGTCACCGAGCTAGATACATCGGAAACCACTGGGCTGACGGCCGAGGCGGCGCGCGAGCGTCTGGCCGAGCAGGGCCCCAACGCCCTGCCGCTGCCACCTTCCCGCTCAGGCCTCGGCATCTTTCTCGGCCAATTCCAGACCTTACCTGTCGGGCTGCTGATCGCCGCCGGCGCCTTCTCCTTTGTTACCGGTGGGATGGTGGAGGCGGCGGCGATCCTCGCCGTGGTCGGCTTCAACGGCGTGCTTGGCACGGTGGTCGAGAACCGGTCCGAGCGCACCATCCGCAGCCTGGGCGAAGGTGGGCATGAACCGGCTCATGTCGTGCGCGACGGGGAAGCCATGGCCATCCCGCCGGAAGCGGTGGTACGGGGAGACCTGATCGAACTGCTTCCCGGCACGGTGGTGCCGGCGGATGCTCGGGTGTTCCACGCGCGCAATCTCCGGGTCAGCGAAGCGATGCTGACTGGCGAAAGCCTGCCGGTCAGTAAACAGACGGAGCCGGTCGGCCGCGCCGTGCCGCTCGGTGACCGGACGAGCATGGTCTACCGGGGCACGGCCGTCACCGCCGGCAGCGGCAGCGCGATCGTGGTCGAGACCGGAGCACGCACCCAGGTCGGGCGGATCCAGCGCCTGGTGAGCGGCGAGGGCACGCCGCCGACCCCAATGCAGCAGCAGCTCGATCATTTGGGGCGACAGCTGGTCTGGGCCTCGCTTGCCGCCTGTGCCGCCGTAATGGGGCTGGGCGGGTTGCGCGGCATCGCCCTGTTCCAGCTATTCCGCTCCGCGATTTCGCTCGCCGTCGCCGCAATCCCCGAAGGGCTGCCGATGGTGGCGACAACCACCCTCGCCCTCGGGATAGAGGATATGCGCAAGCGCAGCGTGCTGGTGCGGCGGCTGGACGCGGTGGAATCGCTGGCCAGCGTGAACGTCGTGTGCTTTGACAAGACCGGCACGCTGACCATGAATCAGATGCGGGTGATCGAGGCTTCATCGGGCGGCCGCCGGTTCCGCGCCGGACCGGACGCGCCTCTACTCGATGCCGAAGGTCAGCCGGTCGCGCTCGAAGCGGCGCCTGATTCGGCACTTGACGCGCAGGGTGATCCGCTGGCCTGCCTGTTGCGCATCGGTGTGCTGTGCAGCAATGCGGCGCTGGTGGAGCGGGAGGGCGCGCTGATCCCGGCCGGGTCGGCCACCGAGACCGCGCTGGTGCGGCTCGCCCTCGATCTGGGGATTGATGTGCTGGCGCTGCGGGAGGCTCATCCGCGCCTCGCCATCCGTCATCGCGCCGAAGGTTATCGCTTCATGGCGACCATGCACCGACAGCCGGGGGACGAAAGTGGCGATGCGCTGGTCGCGGTGAAAGGCAACCCTTCCGAGGTGCTCGATCTTTGCGCCTGGGACTTGCGCGAGGGCGTGCGCCGGCCGCTGACGGCGGAGCGGCGGGAGGCGATCCTGCGGGTGAACGAGGCAATGGCAGCGGAATCACTGCGCGTACTTGGCTTCGCCTTCGGCGAGGCTTCAGGTGAGACTGTCGCCGAGCAGGATGCGGATGATCCGGTGCCAGTCGGCGGGCTGACCTGGGTGGGGCTCGCCGGCATGGCGGACCCGGTGAGGCCGGGCATGGCGGCGCTAATGCGGACGCTGCACGGCGCCGGGCTGCGCACGGTGATGATGACGGGAGACCAGGCGGTTACGGCGCAAGCTGTGGCACGGCAACTCGGCCTCGCCGGGGATGGAGCGGTGGAGGTGTTTGATGCCGCCAATATCGAGCGGCTTTCGAAAGCCGATCTGGCGGCGGCGGCTTCGCGCGCACATGTCTTCGCGCGGGTCAGCCCGGCACAGAAGCTGCACATCATCCGCGCCCTGCAGGCTGCAGGCGACCGCGTGGCGATGACCGGCGACGGCATCAATGACAGCCCGGCCCTCAAGGCGGCGGATATCGGCATCGCCATGGGCGGGGCGGCGAGCAGCGAGGCTGCGCGCGAGGTGGCCGATGTGGTGCTGCAGACCGATGACCTGGCGACGCTGGCAGTGGCGGTCGAGCGCGGGCGGATGACCTATGTGAATGTCCGCAAGAGCATCCGCTACATGCTGGCGACGAACTTTAGCGAAATCCTGGTGGTGCTGGGGGCGACGCTGGCCGGCTTCGGCGAACCGCTGACCGCCATGCAGATGCTCTGGATCAATCTGGTGGGCGATGTTCTGCCGGGCCTCGGCCTCGCCTTCGAGCCACCCGAGCCCGGGCTGATGCAGCGCCCGCCGCATCCGGTGAAAGGCCGGATCATAGAGCGGAACGAGCTGGGCCACCTGGGCGCCGAGGGCGGCCTGATCGCGGCAGGCAGCCTGGCGGTGATGGGATGGGGGGCGCTGCGCCATGGCCCCGGGGCGGAGGCGAGGACGATGGCCTTCGGCAGCCTGATGACGGCGCAGTTGCTGCACGCGCTCACCGCCCGCTCGGCCCGGCACGGTCCCCTCGCGGGCACGGAGGCGCTACCGCCGAACCGTCCGCTCGCGGGGCTGCTGCTTGCCTCCGCCGCGCTGCAGGGCTTGGGGCTGCTGGTGCCGGGCGTGCGGGACGCACTGGGCGTGGTGCCGCTTGGCCCGCTGGATTTCGTGGCGAGCACGGCGGCGGGCGTGTTGCCCTATGTCGCGAACGAGGCGCTCAAGGCGGGCCGGCTGCCCGGCCCCGCCTCGTGAAGTCTAGCTCAGTCCGTGTCGGAAGGCGCCGGGTCGGCTTCGCCCGGAGCGGTCTCATGCAGGCGCTCGGTGGCGCGCTCGATCTGCGCCTCCGCGATCAGGTCCTGCGCCTTCTCCCCGATCTCGGCGAGGCGGCTCCGCGCCACCTCGTAGGTGGTGAGTCCGCCCTTCACCGCGCCCTTGGCCGCCGGGCGCGCCCAGCGCGCCAGGGCCGGGCGCCATGCCGGGCCGATCAGTGCCGCCCCGGCGCTCAACAGCACCCCCGTCAGTATCCCGCTCGCATAGCCACGCGCCATTTCGCCGGTACTCCCCTATCTTCGCTTCGCGGCCAAG
>DASTAF010000001.1:0-2512 GCA_035713005.1 Acetobacteraceae bacterium | reverse complement strand
GTCCGGCTCCGGCAGCGGCTCGAAGCAGGGCTCCGGTCACGAGTCCGACTGATCCGGAGCAATCCTGCCCTCCCACCGCCCGTGCAGCAGCACATACATGGCCGGCACCGCGAAAAGCGAGAGGAGAAACCCGCTGGCCATGCCGGTGGCCAGCACCGCGCCGATATCGTAGCGGATCACCGATTGCGGCCCGTCGGCGAGGATGAGCGGGATGCTGCCGCCGATCAAGGCCAGGGTGATCATCAGGATCGGGCGGAAGCGCAGCCTTGCCGCGGCCAGCGCCGCCTCGCGGATGGCCAGCCCCTCGCGCGCCCGCTCATGGGCGATCTGCACGAACAGGATGCCCTGCCGGGCGATCAGCCCCCACACCGCCAGCAGCGCGATCTCGGTGACGATGTTGAGCGTCGCGCCCCCCAGCGCGATGAGGGCGAGCGGCCCGAGGCTCGCCAGCGGCACGGTGGTGATGACGACGAAAGGATCGCGCAGGGAGCGGAACTGCCCGGCCAGCAGGAAGAACAGCCCGGCGAAGCCGAGGGCGAACAGCAGGTTGTTCTCCTGCTGCGAGCGGCGGAAGGTGGCCGAGGGTCCGGCATAGCCGAAGCTCAGGCCGGGCGGCGCAAGCCTGGCGAAATCCCCATGCAGCGCATCCAGCGCCTCCGATAGCGAGACGCCCAGCTTCGGCTGCCCCTGGATCGTCACGGTGGGCAGCCCCTGCCAGGAGCCGATGGCGCTCGGCTGCTCGCGCAGCCTGACGCGGGTGACGCTGGCGAGCGGGATCAGCGCCCCGGATGGCGCGCGCACCGTATAGGCGCCGATGGCGGCGGGGTCGATGCCGCGCGGCCCGGCGGGAATCACGTCCAGCGTCGCATGGTCGAGGCTGACATGGGCGACGCTGGCCCCCGCCAGCGCCCCGGCTATGGCATCGCCGATCATCGGGGTGGAAAGGCCGAGCGCGGCGGCGGCGCGGCGGCGGATGGAAATGGCGTATTGCGGCCGCGGCGCGCCGGGAGATGCCTGGAGGAAGTCGAACCTGCCGCTCTCCTCGCCCTTGTCGATGATCTTCTGGGCGAGCGCCAGCAGCGTCCCGTAGCGGGTCTGGCCGGAGATCAGCACCTCCACCGGCAGGCCGTTCAGCCCCGGCAGGCCGTTATTCTCCGAAACATAGGACTGAACGCCGGGCAGGGTCCGCAGTGCCGCCTGCAGCCGCTTCGCCGCCCGCGCCGCCCCGGCGGGGGTGTCGAACACATAGCCGCCGAACAGCCCGTGATAATTCTCGTCCGCCACCATCCATTCCGGCTCGCCCGGCACGATCCGGCGGATGACCGGCAGCATGGCGTGGTATTGCCGCCGCAGATAGGCGAGCGAGGCGCCATACGGCCCTTCGGCGAAGATGTTGACGGAAAGCCCGTTGGCGGCGGGGGTGAGGTTGCGCGGCGCCCCGGCGTAAAGCGCCCCGCTTCCCGCCGCGATCGCCGCCGCGATCAGCGCCGCCAGCCCGGGGCGGGTGAGGGCAGGGGCCAGCCGGGCGAGGTAGAAATCCCGCAGCCGGTCGATGGGCGGGCGGCCCGCCGCCCCATGCCCGGCGCCGGAACGCCCGGCCCAGAGCGCCATCAGCGGCACTACGGTGAGCGCGATCAGCAGGGAGAACAGGAAGGCGGTGATCAGCACCAGCGCGAAGGGGCGGAACAGCGCCGCCGTCAGCCCCTTCAGGAAGGCGAGCGGCAGGAAGGCCACCACCAGGGTCGAGGAAATCGCCGCCAGCACGGGCGCCAGCCGGGTGACGCTCTCGGCCGCCGCCGCCATCGGCGCCTCGCCCTCGCCGATGCGGCGGAAGATGTCCTCCACCACCACGATGGCGTCGTCCACCACCAGCCCCACCGCCAGCACCAGGGCGATGATGGTGAACAGGTTCAGGCTCTCGCCCAGGATGCGCATCACGATGGCGGTGCCGAGCAGGGAGAGCAGGATGGCGAGGAACGGGGCGGAGGTCGCGCGCATCGTCCCCAGCGAGAGCCGCACGATCACCCCGACCAGCAGGATGGTCAGCCCCAGCGTGAAGGCCAGGTCCTTCAGCGAGCGCCTGATGCTGACCGACTGGTCGTAAACCGTCAGCAGCTTCAGCCCCGGCGGCGCGGTCCGGCGCAATTCCGCCACCACGCGGCGGAAGCCGCGCGCCACCGCGATCACATTGCCCCCCGGCGCCACCCCGGCGGCGAGATAGACGGCGTGCCTTCCCGCCCACCAGCTATCGAAGCTGCGCTCCGGCGCCCCGAGGCCAATGCTGGCGACGGCGGAAAGCGGGATGCTGACCCCGCCGCGCGTGGCGACGGGAATGCGGCCGAAATCCGCCAGCCTGGCGAGGCCGGGCCTGGCCTCCACCGGAATCACCCCGGCGGCGTTGCGCAGGCTGCCGGCGGCGGAAAGCGCCGCATCGGCGGAAAGGGCGGCGGCAACCTCCGCCGGGCTGACGCCGAGGCTCGCCATCCGCGCCGGGTTCAGCGCCACCCGGATC